>CAYOTD010000238.1:0-7574 GCA_964406685.1 uncultured Solibacteraceae bacterium
CCCATGCGGTGCGCTCCAGTCTTTCTCGGGTGCCTAGACCGTAGATGCCGGCATAGAGGCCGATGTTCTCGGCCACGGTGAGATCGGCGTACAGGGAGAAAGCCTGGGACATGTAGCCGATGCGTTCCTTGATACGCCATCCGGCCGCCCGCATGTCTTCGCCCGCCACGCGCCCATCGCCGTCGGTTGGCCGCAGCAGGCCCGTCAGCATCTTGATCAAGGTCGTCTTGCCGGCGCCGTTCGCGCCCAGCAGACCGAAGATTTCGCCTTGGGACACCCGGAAGCTCGCATGATCCACGGCCCGGAAGCGGCCGAAGTCGCGGGTCAGCGAGCGCGCCTCGATCGCGACCGCCGTCTCGCCGCGCGGAGCTGCGACGGTTCCTCCCGGCAAGAGCGGTACCTCCCTGGTCGACACGCCTCGGCGCAGACGCAGCAGTGCGATGAATACATCTTCCATGTCCGGTTCGCCGGCCTCAAGCCGATTCACTTCGACGCCGTCGAGCACCTGCCGAACCCGCATCGCAGCGGCCTCCGGCGTCAGCCCGTCCGCATAGACGCACAGAGATGGCCCGAGCGTTTCCACTTGGGCAAACCCCGCCCTGAGCCTGGCAAGCGCCTCCTGCTGCGCACTTGTCCACACCAGCACCTGGCTGCCGGGAGCAAGCGAACGGATCTCGTCCGGAGATCCCTGGGCGATGATCCGGCCGTCGTACATGAGCGCCATGCGGTGAAAGCGACTCGCCTCGTCCATGTACGCAGTGGAAACGATGACGGTGGTTCCCTTTTCCGCGACCAGTGCCGACAGGATGGCCCAGAAATCGCGCCGCGATACCGGATCCACCCCGGTGGTCGGCTCATCGAGGATCAGCAGCTCGGGCTCGTGGATCAGGGTGCAAACGAGCCCCAGCTTCTGCTTCATGCCGCCCGACAGGTTTTTCATCGGCCGGTCACGAAACCTGTCCAGCCGTGTGATGCCGAGCAGCCGCTGCTTGCGTAACACAAGCTCGTCCTCCGACACCAGGCGCAGGCGGGCGAAAAAGTCTACGTTCTCTTCCACAGAGAGGTCGGGATAGAGGTTGAGGCCCAGGCCCTGGGGCATGAAACCGAGCCGGTGCTTGATGCGTTCGGCGGCGGCCTCCGTGTCGATGCCGACACCGAACACCTCGACTTTCCCCTGCTCGAAGCTCAGCACCCCGGCGATGGATTTCATGAGGCTGCTCTTGCCGCAGCCGTCCGGGCCGATCAGGCCGAAAATCTCGCCACGGCCGATGTCCAGATCGACCCCCTCGACGGCGACGGTCTCGCCGTAGCGCTTGCCGAATGCGCGTGTGCGGACGACTTTCTCGCCGTCGGCGGCCGGATTTGTCAAAGGTGCAGGCCCGGCGCCTACCAATTCGGCTTGGCCCACGGGACACCCACCTTCCAGCGGATCACGGCATCGGCAGGCAGCCCGGGCGTGAGCTTGTGCTCCGGGTTCTGTTCCAGGTAGAGCTTCACTGCATAGGTGAGCTTGACGCGCTCATCCGGCGTCTGGACTTCCTTGGGGGTGAACTCCGCGCGCGCGGAAATGTATCCGACCTTCGCATCGAAAGGCGTGTCTGGAAAAGCGTCGGTGTAGATGCGCGCCGGCAGATTGAGGCGCAGTTTGCCGATCTCGATCTCGGGCACGTACACCTTGAGGTAGAGCGTGTCGAGATTCACCAGGTCGAACAGCGGCCCGCCGGCGCCGACCACATCACCGGCCTGGCGGATGCGCGTGACGATGACCCCCGCCGATGGCGCCTTGATGACAAGATCGGCGAGCACGCTTTCTGCTTCGGCCAGGCTTGCCCTGGCCTGCTCGCGCTGCGAACGGAGCGCCGCCAGCTCTGACTCCTTGGCCCTGATCCGGTCCGCGCCAAGCTTCGCTTGGGAGAACTGCGCTTGCGCCTGAAGTTCCGCGTGACGCGCCGTTGCATGCTCAGCGGAGGCCACGCTCAACGCAAGGTCCGCCCGCTCTGCAAGCTGGCGATTCACGAAGTTCTGGGTGAGAAGATCATGCATTCTCGTCGCGTCCCGCCGCGCCTGAAGTTCGGCGGCCTTCGCCTTGGCGACCGCGGCAGCGGCGCGGGACACCTCAGCCTGCGCACTGGCGATTGCCAGCGGCAGTTCCTTTTGCGTCACGACGAGCGCCGTCTCGCCAGCCTTGATCTGCGCATCCAGCACGGTGACCGCGGCGCGCGCCTGGGCAACCCTGGCCTTGATCTGCGCATCATCCAGCACGGCCAGGATCTGATTCACCTGCACCGAGTCGCCCTCGCGCACTCGCAGTTCTGCAATACGCCCCGCGAACTTGCTTGCAACCGTGACATGGTCGCCTTCGATGCGGCCGTTCGCCAGAATCAGCCCTTCGGGCAAGGCACGATTGCCCAATGCATGGTGGTAAATCAGGTAGGCCGCGACGGTACCGAGGGCGGCCAGCAAGATATACAACGCGCGTTTCGGGAGGAGTTTCATTTCAAGGGCAGCTGGCCCAGGAAATGACTCGGGTTATAGCAGCTGTAGTCGCATACCTTGGTGGCACCGCCACTATTGCCGAATTGGCCATCATGCTGATCTGCGTTTGCCATGGCAACGATCGACTTCGGCCCGCTCGGCCCGTCTTGCAGAATCTCGCGCCCGAACGTCAGCCCCGCCGCGCTGACCACCATAGTGATCAGCAGCAGGCGGGCGACGATTCGGTGCAGCCAATCCGGCATCGCTGTTTTCATCGGCAAGCGCAGTCCCCGGTCACCGCATCATCCCGCCGGGGCTGTAACCGCGGAGGCGTTCCTTCTGCTCCTTGGTGAGTACGGCGTCCATGCGGTTCTGCGCCTCGACCTGTTCCTGGATCATCTGCCGGCGCAGGTCGTATATTTTCTTGTACTGGTTGTCGATCACGGCGGGGTCGCGCTTGCCGGAGTAGTAGATCTCATTGAGCTTTGCCTGCTCGGCGTCCATCTTCGCCGCCAGGTCCCACTGCTTCTTGCGGAAGCCTTCCTGGATCTGCGCGATCTTGGCCTGCTGCTGCTCCGTGAGGTCGAGCGCGGGGCCGTAGCCATATCCGCCCATCATGCCGGGCCCCATCATGCCGCGGCCCATGTAGCGGTCGTCCCAGTCGTCCCAGTCGCCCCACATCATGCCCGGTCCCATCCCCATCATTCCACGGCCGCCCATCATTCCAGGCCCCATCATGCCTGGGCCCATACCCATCATCCCCGGGCCCATGCCGCAACCGGGACACCATCCGTAGCCGTAGTACGGTCCGGTTTGCCCCTGTTGGGCCGACGCGCTGATGGCGGCGGTGCCCAGGAGGGTGAGCGCGGCAAGCGTGCCGGCGAGTTTTTGCTTGGTGTTCATTTGCATCTCCTTTACTGGTGAGAACTGCACAACCCGATCCTGGGACCGGGACTAATCCCCCTTCAAGTCGTCGCGTTTCTGCAAGAACTCCTCTCGATCGATTTCTCCCCGCGCATATTTTTCCTCCAATATAGCCAACGCCCGGTCATCGCCGCGGGCGCCCATGCCCGTTCGGCCTTTGCCGCCGAACAGGTACTTGATCGCAACCAGCACGAGCAGTATCGGCACCAGCCACAGCAGGATCATCCCGATCCAGCCGAACCCCCAGCCCCAACCCATCCCGTAATCCATCATCATTTCCTGGCCTTTCCCGGCAAAGGCCGGATATCACTCGTGAGCGCGTGTTGCCGCAAAAAGTCGATGATCTCCGCCGTCGTCGTCTTGTCCGGGACGATCTTGCCCATCGCCGCCTCATGGCCGCGCATGCGCTCGACCACCGCCGGCCACTCCTGCGCACTGTGCTGCCGCGGGTCCGGCAGGGTGTGGCACTGCTGACAGGTGGCGCTGAACGCCTGGCCCGCCTGCATGCCCAGATCCGGGTACGCGGCGGCGTTGATCGGCTGCTGGGCATGCTTTTGCAGATATGCGAGCAGGATTTCCAGCTCCGCGCGGCTGGGAGCCATGACCCCCATCATTCCGCCCATCATGCCGCCGCCCATCATCTGCATGCGCATGTTCATCCGGCCCAGCACCCGCGGCCATTCGGCAGCGGTATGCATGCCCGGGCCCGGCAGGTTGTGGCATTGCGTGCAGTAATCCTGCAGTACCATCGCGCCCGCCGAATGCGGCTCGGGCAGGAGCGCGGGATCGATGCCGGGCGGCAGGGCGCCGCCCATCATCCGCTGCATCATGTTTCGGTGCATGCCACCCATCATTCCCGGTCGCATCATTCCTGGATCCATCATGCCTTGCGCCAATCTTGTTGTTCCATCCGCATGGGCATGGCCAACGGCGAAGGGCGATACGAGCAACGAGATCGCGACGGCTGCACCCGCCATGACGCTTGAAGCGCCTCGACCTGTTTCCATCTCGCCCCGCTCCTCGTTCGCGTGCTTTCTGCCTGGCTGCCTGCTACAGCGCCTGCATCACCCGCTCCAGCTTCTGGCGCACCTCGCCGGCCAGCTGAGTAATGTCTGGTTTGTCGACCAGATCGAGCACGGCGTTGGGGTCCATGAACTCCACCTGCACCTTGCCGGCATCGTCCTGGCGCACCACGACATTGCACGGCAGCAGCAGTCCGATGGAAGGCTCCGCCGTCAATGCGCGATGGGCCAGGGGCGGATTGCATGCCCCGAGAATCCGGTAGGGCGGCATGTCCTGGTTGAGCTTCTTTTTTAGGGTGGCCGCCACGTCGATGTCGGTGAGCACGCCGAAGCCTTCCTTTTGCAGTTCCTGCGTCACCTTTTCAATCGCCGTGTCGAAAGAAGCCTCCACCGTCTTGCCAAAGCCGTACTTGGTATTCATGTTGCCGCTCCTTTCATTGGGTTTCGTTGGGAATTGTCATGTCTTGAGCATCCGCAGCCCGCTCGCGATCACCACGAACTCGCTGATCTCGTGGGCCAGCACCGCGACCGGCAGGGTGAAATAGCCGCCCACGGCGCCCGCGATCAGAGCACCGATCACCACCGCGGACAGGGCGAGGTTCTGCCGGATCACCTGCCAGGTGCGGCGACTGAAGGCGATGAGATAGGGCAGCCGCGCGAGGTTGTCGGACATCAGCGCCACGTCCGCAGTCTCCAGGGCCACATCGGTGCCGGCCGCGCCCATGGCGACGCCCACGTGGGCCGCCGCCAGCGCCGGGGCATCGTTCACGCCGTCGCCTATCATCACCACCTTGCCGTGGCGCGCCTCCAGTTCCGCGACCTTGCGCGTCTTGTCTTCCGGGGAAAGCTCGGCGAACACCTCGTCGACGCCCACCTGCCGGGCGATCGCCTCCGCAGCCAGCGGGTTGTCGCCGGTGAGCATGACCACCCGCTCGATGCCGGCGCGCTTGAGATCGGCGATCGTCCGGGCCGCCTCGGGCCGCAGCGGATCGGCGACGGCGATCAATCCATGGATGGCGTGGGCGGTGCCGACCAGCATCACGGTCTTGCCTTCCCGTTGCAGGGCCTCGATGCGGGGGGTCACCGCGGCCACGGCAACCCCCAGCCCCTCGAAGAGCCGCGGGTTGCCCACGAAGCACTCGACGCCTTCGACCAATCCCTTGGCGCCCGCGCCGGTGAGGGACTGGAAATCCTGCGCGGGGTTGAGCGGGATGCCCTCGCTCTTGGCCCGCTCCAGCACGGCCTGCGCCAGGGGATGCTGCGAGCGCAGTTCGAGGGCCGCGGCCGCCGCCAGCACTTCACGCTCGCTCTTCCCGTCCAGCGGAACCACGTCCGTGACCTGCGGCCGGCCCAAGGTGAGCGTGCCGGTCTTGTCCAGCGCCACCACGCGCACCTTGGCGAGGTTCTCCAGATGCACGCCGCCCTTGATCAACAACCCGTTGCGACCGGCCGTGCCGATGGCGGCGACCAGCGTGATGGGAATGGAGATCACCAGGGCGCAGGGGGCCGCGGCGACGACGAACACCGTGGCGCGGGTGATCCAGTCCTGCCACGGCAGGCCGAACAGCGGCGGCAGCAGGCCGATGAGGATGCCCGCGCCCAGGACGGCGGGGCTGTAGCGCTTGCCGAAGCGCTCGATGAAGCGCTGGCTGCGCCCCTTGCTCGCCTGCGCCGCTTCCACCAGATGGATGATGCGGGACAGCGTGTTGTCGGCGAAGGTCTTGGCGGCGCGCACCGTGAGTGCGCCCTCGCCGTTGAGGGTGGCGGCGAACACCTTGCCGCCCGGCAGTTTCTCCACCGGCACG
Source organism: uncultured Solibacteraceae bacterium (assembly GCA_964406685.1). Taxonomy (GTDB): domain Bacteria; phylum Acidobacteriota; class Terriglobia; order Bryobacterales; family Bryobacteraceae; genus JACQZT01. The sequence goes on from CAYOTD010000238.1 coordinate 6,227, forward strand.
GATTCGCCGGTCACCGGGGCCTGGTTCACGCTGGAATGGCCGTCGATCACCTCGCCGTCGGTGGCGACCGACTCGCCGGGCAGGACGATGAAGATATCGCCCACCCGGAGTTGCTCGACCGGAATCCGGGTTTCCTGATCGCCACGCCGCACCAGGGCGGTCTTCGGGGCCAGGTCCATGAGGGCGCGGATCGCGTGCCGGGCGCGCTCGGCCGTGTAGCCTTCCGCCGCCTCGGAGATGGAATAGAGGAACACCAGCGTCGCGGCCTCCGCCCACTGGCCCATGACCCCGGCGACGATCGCGGCGGCGGACATGAGCAGTTCGATGCCGATCTCCCGTTCCTTGACCAGCTCCTCCAGCGCCTCGCGGCCGAAATAGTAGCCGCCGACGAGCACGGACATGAGATAGAAAATCGTCTGTAGCTCGGCGCGCAGGCCGAGATAGCCGCCGACGAAACCGAGCAGCAGCAATAGTCCGGAGCAGACGGAGGTGACGACCTTGGCGTTGCGCCAGGGTCGCGGCATGACCGCGGGGGCATCGGCGGCGCAGCTGCAGCCCATCACTCGCCCTCCGCCGTCGACAGCGATGCGGTCTGGATGCCGACCCGGCAGCGCCCGCCTTCGCGCAGGCACATCCGCTCACGGAAGTTGTGCAGGTCTTGGGCGAAGCGCCCGTCGGCGTCGGGCAGCGCCCGCAGCATGTCGTAGGCCAGTTCCAGATAACGCACGCCGCGCACGAGGCGGTGATACACCCAGCGCCCGTCCTTCTCCGCCGAGAGCAGCCCCGCCTGTCGCAAGGCCTTCATATGGCGCGAGAGCTTGTATTGGGGCTCCAAAAGGCTGTCCACCAGCTCGCAAAGGCAAGCCTCCTCCCCGGTCTCGGCCAGCAGACGGACGATGCGGATCCGGGTCGGGTCGGCAAGCGCCTGAAAGACTTCCTGGGGTTTTACGTTGATCGCATGCATGGTTGCATGATAGCGCAACCATGCGAGATAATGCAACTCGTTGTGAGGCCAGGGTCGAGCCAGGACAAGCTTGTTTGCGGCAGGTTCCGGGCAGGAAAAATGGACACACGATGCCCGCCGGAGAACACGATCAATAAGGGAGGAAGACGATTTAGATGAATGATGCTGAGAACCTGGCCAAGCTGCTCGGGCACCTCAAACCCGAGCTGTTCCGCGCCTTCATGGAGGATGAATTCGGGGTCGCCATGCCGGCCCCCGAAAAGAAGCAGACGAAGACCGAGCAGCGCGAGGCGATGGCAGCGGTGCTGGCTACCTTGCCTGTATCGGAACGGCAGAGGATCGAGGAGGTCGCCGAGAAGATCATCCTGTTGACTGACGGTGCGG
>CAYOTD010000239.1:0-7570 GCA_964406685.1 uncultured Solibacteraceae bacterium
TATGTCATCGTGGTGCAGCGGGCGATGGAGATCCGCGTCGTGCTGCGCCAGAGCGTGCAGTATGCGCTCGCCCGGCGCAGCCTGTGGGTGCTGCGCGCCATCCTGGGGGCCTTGATCATCTGGTGGGCCGTGTCTCTCACCGGGCGCGAGCAGTTGTACCTCCTTGAGACCGTCCTGGTGGGCAGCATCGCCGCCGGCGCCGTCATCGCCACCGCTCATCTTTCCGAGCGCGCGGCGGTCTGGATCGACCGGCGCTTCTTCCGCGAAGCCTACAATTCCGAGCAGATCCTGAGCGAGCTGGGTAACGAGGTCCGCACGATGGTGGAGGAGCGGACGGTGCTGGAGACGGTGGCGCGGCGGGTCAGCCAATCTCTCCACGTGCCGCGGGTGGCCATCCTGACGCAGTCCAACGGCCACTTCGCTCCCGCCTACGCGGTGGGATGGGAGCGCGCGCCCGAGGTCGCCGTCCCCGCCACTTCGGCCACCGTCGAGCATCTCCAGCAGACGCGCGAGCCCGCGCCGGTCTACTTCGATGACTCCGGCTCATGGATCCAGAGGCTCCAGGAAAACGAACGTCAATCGCTCGGCGCCCTGGACTCGCGCCTGCTGGTGCCGCTGGCGGTCAAGGACCGGCTCCTCGGTTTCATCAGCCTGGGCGAGAAGCGGTCCGAGGCCCCGTATTCGCGCACCGACGTGCGTCTGCTGCAATCCGTGGCAACCCAGGTCGCTCTCGCGCTGGAAAACAGCCAACTCGCCGCCGCCATCGCCGAGGAGGCGGCGCACCGCGAGCGGCTGAACCGCGAGCTCGAAATCGCGCGCGAGGTGCAGGAGCGGCTGTTCCCGCAGAAGTTGCCCGCCATCGCCGGCCTGGACTACGCCGGCCTGTGCCGCCCGGCCCAGGGCGTGGGTGGCGACTACTACGACTTCATCGCCTTGCCCGGCGGCCAGTTGGGAATCGCCATCGGCGATGTCTCGGGCAAGGGCGTTTCGGCGGCGCTGCTTATGGCCAGCCTCCAGGCGTCCCTGCGGGGCCGGGCGCACAGCCGCGTCGGCGGTTTGGCGGAGCTGATGCGGGATCTCAACCAGCTGATTTACGATTCCACTCCTTCCAACCGCTTCGCGTCCTTTTTCTACGCCGAATATGATCCCGCATCCCGGCGGCTGGCTTACGTCAACGCCGGGCACAACGCGCCCATGCTGTTCCGCGCCTCAGAAGTGATTCGGCTGGATGCGGGCGGCATGGTGCTCGGCTGCATTCCCGGCGCCCCCTACGTCGAGCAGACCGTCGAGCTCGCCGCTGGCGACCGCATCGTCGCCTTCACCGACGGCATCAGCGAGGCCCTGAACGCACAAGAAGAAGAGTGGGGCGAGCCGCGCCTGGTGTCCACCGTCTCCGCGGAGCCTCCCGCCCTTCCCGCGAAGGAGCTGATCGGCCGCATTCTCACGGCGGTGGACGCCCACGTCGCCGGCACGCCGCAGTTCGACGACCTGACGCTAGTCGTGCTCCGCGCTCTTCCGCAGTGACGCGCGCCGGATGCGCCAAGCGGACCACACCACGGCCAGCCCGAACAGGCACAGGCTGGCTATCACGACGCGCGCCCTCTGTAGCGGAGACAACTCGCGGATGTCGAGCATTGGGTGGCCGAAGATCGCCACTAACTGAAGGCGCACGATGACGGGGCCGCGCTCCTCGCGGCGGTTGTCAATCACCAGGCGATAGTCGCCCGGCTCCACCAGCGGATGGCGAAAACCTCCCGACGTTTCCAGCGGCAGCGAGACGAGGGGAAGATGGCTCCGGCCGGCCGCGAACCGCTCGCTTTCGGCGCGGCTCAACAGCGCCACGCGCACTCCGGACCCTCCCCGCTCGACGTTGTAGCGGCACTCCAGCACCGCGCCGCGCTGCCGCAGCCGAACGTCGAACCAGCGCCAGCGGGCGGGCGGTACGCGCACCATCTCGTCGATCAGCACCACCGGCGCCGGCGCCGCCAGAAGCAGGAGTGCGAGCGGGATCATCGGCCCGCGTCCTGGTACACGATCTCGCCGCCCAGGACGGTCGCCGTCACTCGCGCGGTGAGGATTTCAGCCGGGGGAACCTGCATGATATCGCGCGACAACACCAGGAAATCGGCGGCCATGCCGGGCTGAAGCCGCCCTTTCCACTTCTCTTCGAAGGCCGCGTAGGCGCCCTTGATGGTCCACGACTCCAGCGCCTCCTGGCGTGTCATGCGCTGGTCGGGAAACCAGCCGCCCTTGGGGTTGCCGGCGTGATCCTGGCGCGTGACGGCGGCGTAGAAGCCCCACAGCGGGTTCGGATCCTCGACCGGGAAGTCCGAACCGTTGGCCACCGTGACGCCGATTCTCATGAAGCGCTGGGGCGCGTAGGCACCCAGCACGCGGTCCGGTCCCAATCGCTGCTCGGCCCAGCGCATGTCGCTGGTGGCATGCGTCGACTGCATCGAAGCGATGACCGAGTACTTCCTGAAAAGCTCGAAATCGGGCAACGCCACCGCCTGGGCGTGCTCGATGCGGAAGCGGTGGTCGTTGGCGCCCTTCAGCGCGGCGCCGTAGGCGTCCAGCACCATGCGGTTGGCGCGGTCGCCGATGGCGTGGGTGTTGACTTGAAAACCGTGCTCCACCGCTTCGCGGGCGACTTTCTCGATACGCTCCCTGGTCAGCATCAGCAGGCCGGTGTTGCCGGGGTCGTCCGAATACGGCTGCCAGAAGGCGGCGCCGCGCGAGCCCATCGCGCCGTCGGCCATCAGCTTGATGCTGCGCACGGTGAGCCGCTCGCCGATCTCCGGCCCACGCTTGAGGTACTCGCGCCACAGCGCGCCGTCCCCGCCGATCATGGCGTAGATGCGCACCGGCAGGCGCTTCTCCTGAAGCAACTGGCGATAGGCTTCCAGGTCCTGCCGGCCCACTCCGGCGTCGTGTACCGTGGTCAGTCCCAGCCGCGCGCACTCCCGCGCGGCGCGCTCCAGCCGCGCGCGGACTTCGTCGTCCGAGACAGGCGGGATCTTGCGCGCCACCAGGCCCTGCGCGGTGTCGATCAGTATGCCGGTGGCTTCACCCTTGGCATCGCGGTGGATCTTACCGCCAGACGGGTCCGGGGTGGCGGCGGTGATGCCGGCCAGCGCCAGCGCTTTGCGATTCACCCAAGATGCATGGCCATCCACGCGCGTCAAATAGACAGGATGATCCGGCGCGGCTTTTTCCAGCTCGTCGGCCGACGGGAACCGGCCGCCCCAGTTGGTCTGATCCCAGTTGCGGCCGCGAATCCACTCTCCTTTGGACCGCGAAGAGGCGGCCTTGCGGACCCTGGCCGCGACCTCGGCCACGGTGTTCACATGGCGGAGATCGAAGGTCCCGAGAAGATCCCCCAGTCCCTCCATGTGCGCGTGGGAGTCGATCATGCCTGGTATGATCGCCGCTCCTTTCGCATCGATGCGCCTGGTCGCCGGACCGATGTGCGCCTTGACGCTGTCGCCGACGGCCAGCACCTTGCCGCCCTTGACGGCCAGCGCCGCGGCCACCGGACGAGCCGGGTCGAGCGTGTAGATGCGCGCGTTTTCCACCACCAGGTCCGCCACCGGCACCTCCCCCATCGCCGCGAACAAGACTAAAATGAGGAACATATGGATGACAGTATGGCACAGCCGTTGGACGGCCCCCCCCCGTTACTCCTGCCCCAGTGGAAGAATGCCGTCGCCATAACGTGCGCGGTCCTGCTTGCGCTGCTGTTTCTCGTTTCCGGCATCTGGAAGATCACCGATCCGATCCGCGCCGCCACGTTGATGACGCAGGCGCTGGTGCCTCACGTCCTCAGTCTGCCCGTCGCTCTCATCTTCGGCATCGGCGAGACCTTCGGCGCCGTGCTGCTGCTGGTCCCCCGCTACCGGCGCTGGGGAGCGTGGCTGATTGCGCTACTCCTGGTCGCTTTCATCGCCTATTTCGCGGCGTTCTACGGCCGGCTCCGCGGCGAGGACTGCAATTGCTTCCCCTGGGTGAAGCGTGCCGTCGGCCCGGCCTTCTTCATCAGCGACGCCATCATGTTGGTGATGGCGGCGGTAGCCGGTTGGTGGGCGCGGCCTTCGGGCGGAGCGCGCACCGCGGCGATCATCCTGGGTGCGGTGGCGGTGTTCGCCGGCGTCAGCTTCGGCGTCCATGCCTCGCGCGAGACCGGCCTGAAAGCGCCCGACCTGATCACCGTCGACAACCAGCCCTTCTCCCTCCAGCAGGGCCGGATCTTCCTCTACATCTTCGACCCGGAGTGTTCCCACTGCGACATCGCCGCGCGCGCCATGTCCCGCTACAACTGGGGGGCGACGAAGGTGGTCGTGGTGCCGACCGCGCAGCCGCAGTTCACCGGCCAGTTTCTCCAGGCCACCAACCTGCGCGCGCTGGTCACCTACGACGTCGAGCCCCTGCGCAAGGTCTTCTCCTTCGTCTCCGGCCCCCACGGAATCGCCATCGAGAACGGCCGCCAGAAAGCGGTGATCACAGTCTTCGAAGGCAACGAACCCGAAACAACCCTGCGCCGCCTGGGCTTCGTGAACTAAGAACCGCGGCGGCAATCGAGACTCGATCTCACGAGTGGTTCGAGCAGCCTGTCGGCGCCGTATGTTATTCGTTTGGGGGATGAGACTCCCGTCCCTCGTTCTTGCTTTCGCCGTCTCCGCCGGAGCCGCCGGCTTCGATGTGAGAAGCTTCGGCGCAAAGGGCGACGGCAGCGCTCTTGACACGGCCGCCATCCAGAAGGCCATTGACGCCGCGGCGAAGGCGGGAGGCACGGTGGTGGTTCCCGCGGGCACGTATCGCACGGGCGCCATCTTTGTGAAGAGCGGCGTCGATCTCCGGCTGGAGAAGGGCGCCACGCTGCTCGGTTCGCGGGAGATCGCCGACTACCCGGAGATGCCGACCCGCGTGGCCGGAATCGAGATGAGATGGCCCTCGGCGTTGCTGAACGTCTACGAGCAGTCCAATGTCAGGATCACCGGCCAGGGCACCCTCGATGGCGACGGCAAGAAATGGTACGACCTCTACTGGAAGATGCGGCGCGAGGAGTACGAGCCGAAGGGCGTGCGCTGGGCGGTGGATTACGATTGCCGCCGCCCGCGGCTGATGCAGGTCTACAAGTCCACCGGCGTCACGGTGCAGGGCCTGAGCCTCCGACGATCCGGCTTCTGGACGGTCCACCTCTGCTACTCAAGCGACATCACCGTGGACGGCCTCGATATCCGCAACAACGTCGAAGCCCGCGGCCCCAGCACGGACGGAATTGATATTGACTCCTCCTCCGACGTCACGATCACGCATTGCACGGTGGAGTGCAACGACGACGCGTTCTGCCTCAAGGCCGGCCGCGACTCCGACGGCCTGCGCGTGAACCGCCCCACCCGCAACATCACTATCCGCGACAACGTCGTGGTTGCCGGCGCCGCCGGGGTGACCATCGGCAGCGAGACCTCGGGCGGTTTCCGCGACATCATCGTAGAGCGCCTCAGAGTGCAGGCCGGCGTACCCTTCGGGGTGTACTTCAAGAGCGCCGCCACGCGCGGCGGCACCATCGAGAACGTTGTCATCCGCGACGTGGAGATGGAAGGCGTCCCGACGGTGATTGGCATCAGCCTGAACTGGAATCCGACCTACAGCTACGCCAAAATCCCCGACGGCATGACGGGCTATCCCGACTACTGGAAGGTGCTGACAACTCCTGTACCACCCGAGAAGGGAATGCCGCATTTCCGCGACATCACGATCTCCGGCATCAGGGCCAGGGGCGCGCAGCGCGCTTTCCAGGTAGCCTCACACCCGGACTCCCCGCTCCTGCGCTTCCGCTTCCAGAACCTCGACATCGGAGCCAAGACGGCGGGCTCCATCGCAGGCGCAAGAGACTGGATCTTCAAGGACCTGAACCTGAAGACCGCCGACGGCAGCCGCGTGGAACTCAAGGACAGCCACAACGTCCAGGGCCTCCCGCGCTGAGGCCGCCACTGGTTCAAGCCCGGCCCACGCTCCTCCGCGCGAGTTCCGAACAGGTGATCCATTCCACCTGGTTGCCGAAAACCTTGGTGATCCGTTCGGCCAGCGTGTTCAGGCCCTGTAAGCCCAGTCCCGTCCCCAGATAGAACAGCGACTGCCAGTGCGTCAGCAGCACGACTGGGTAGTCCTTCTCGATCAACTCGCGGATGCGGCCCGCTCGGCCGTCCGGCGAGAGCAGCCGGTCGATGTTCTTCTGGATACGGTCCCGCTGCTCGGTCCGCGTGGCCGTCTCCTCGGGCCAGAAGATGTCGGCGGCGTTGGCAGGGACGCTCACCACAACCTGCCCGCGCTCCGGCACCTGGCATTCCACCAGGCATTTCCGTGGCGGTCCCCAAGACGTGCTGTGCAGGAAGTAGAACGTCAGCTTGCGCTGGAACACCTTCCACTGCGCATCGGCCACCGCGCGTGCGTACTTCTTCTCCACGTCGATTCCGGAAACCCAGGGCGAAGTGATTCCGGTGGCCTCCAGCTTCACGTTGCGTAAGATCTCGAAGGCCAGAACGAAATACTCCGTCACCTCTTCCAGCGGCGCGCGTGAGATCCACCCGTCCTCGAACAGGTGCAGGTAACCGCCCTTCTTGAGATTGTAGGCACGCGAGTGCGTAAGAAACTCGGGCGTGATGTCGAAGGCCGGCGCGATCCGCTCCCGCACTTCTTTGAGAAACGCGGCCAGCCGCGCGGCCGGCACCAGTTTGAGCGATTGATCGATCCGTCCCAGGCAGCTTGGCATGGGGATCACGGTGAACTTGCCCCGTATGCCGTGCCGCTGGAAGGTGTCGGCCACCTGCCGGGTGAAGCGAGAAGGAATCAGGAACTGCGTCGGATACCCGGGATGCTCATAGTACATCGGATCCACGGGCGCGCCATCGTCGATGATCAGCGACATGGCGATCTTCTCGTTCGCGCGCGCCGCGGCCACCCAGGGGGCCGCCGCGGAACTGAGCAACTGCCGTCGGGTAAGTGGGGACATATCGTCGTTGATTATACCCGCAGATTACGGGAGCCTGCCCGTGATTCGCCGCAACCCGGCGGCGCGGGCGATCAGGCGGCCCTCGGCGTAGAGGCGCAGCCCGGCGCCGCGTCCAAACCTGCTGCCGTCGCGATCCCACAGGATGGTGAGCGACCGGCCGTGGTAGGGAACGCCATCCAGGCAGAACCAGTCCCATGTGCCGGCCGGCTGCAACGGGTTCACCTCGACCGTGTCGTCCGCGCGCGGACGCAGGCCCACCAGGCCGGTGAGGATGAGATCGGCGAACCCCGAGTGGTTGTAGTGGTCGCCGCGGCCGTCGAACTTCCCCCTCTTGATTTTGCGCGCGCGGGCATGCCACTCGCCAGTGAACGGGTTCAGGTTCTCATCCACCCAGGCGATCTGCCGCCCCTCCGGTAGCGTGAGACGGTGGCTGCGCGCGTAGATGAGGAGCGTCTTGAAGTAGTCCTCGCGCGAGATGTCCGCCTGCGCATAGTAGTTCAGGACGTTGGCCAGCGCCTTCAGCGTAACCGTGGTGGCGAAGGGCCAACTGGGACCGTT
>CAYOTD010000240.1:0-7561 GCA_964406685.1 uncultured Solibacteraceae bacterium
AAGTAGTCGACCGGGCCGACCTGGCGGTGCGGGCTGTCGGGCGCGCGCCGGGAGCCGCCGGCGACGATCCGGACGGGCAGATCGAAGCGGTTCGCGGTCTCGCGCAGGGCGTCCGGGCTGTCGTAATCCAGGCCGACGCCGAGCACGCTCAGGTCGGGCCGGGCGTCGAGTTGCTTCAGGGCCGGCATCTCCAGCTTGCACATGGGGCACCAGGGCGCCCAGAAGGCGACCAGCAGCCATTGGCCGCGGAAGTCGGCCAGGCGCACCGGGCGGTCGTCGATGTCGCGGAAGGAGAAGGGCACGGTCTTGCCGGTGAGCCCGGCGGACAGCAGGGGGAACAAAACCAATCCGCTGGCCAGGGTGAAGGTGGCCAGGACACGCGAAATCGTAGGGTGCGGCCTCACGATGGTTCCTGAGCGGGATTTATCTGCATCATATGCCACGCCGGCGATTCCACAACGGCGACGGCGGCGCCGGTGCCGGCGCCCCGTGCCGGCCCTAGGGCGTGCGGAGGCGGGCCAGGCCGTCCACCTCGTCGAGCGCGAAATGCCCGCCGAGAAACTTGGCGATGACGTCGCAGTTGGTCAACAGGTGCGACGACGCCCGCGTGGTCGAGAAGCCACTGGCGCCCGCCAGCGCCATGGGCAACAGCAACTGGTCGGCCAGGTGTTCCTCCACGGCCGCGCCGCTTGCGCGGAACAGGGCGGCGGCCTCGGCGACCCGGTCGGCCACGGTCTCCGCCGGCAGGCCGCGCGCGCCGAAACCGGTGAACAACGCGGTCGCCCGGGCGCCGGCCAGCTCCAGCATCAGCACGTTGCCCGGTCCCTCCTGGGCGGAGAGCACGCGCAGGCGCGGCTCGACGTCGGCGATCCGGGCCTGCAGCCGCGCCAGCTCGCGCCGTGCCACTTCGTCGGGCAGGCCGGCGACCAGCGCGGTCGCGGTCGCCGCGGCAATGGCGCCGGGGCTGTCCAGGATCAGCGGCCGCAAGGCGCCGACCGGATCGACGCGGGCCCGTATCTGCCCGCCGCCGGCCGGGTGGAAACCGTGCCGCAGCAGTTCGATCTCGCTCCTGGCGCCCATCCGGTGCATGAGCGGCAGCCAGCTGCGGACCAGGAAGTCGGCGGGCGGGGCGGCCGGGTTGTGGGTGCCGCCGCTCACCCGCAAGGTACTCGGGGCATCGGCGAACCACAGGGCCGGCAGGATCGTCTGCAGCACCAGGGTGCAGCTTCCGGCCGTGCCGATGGCAAACCGGTAGTCGCCGCCGCGAATGGGGCCGGGCCGGAACTCCAGGGTCAGGGAGCCGGGGGCCGCACCCGACACCGCGGCCCGGCTGATTTCCTGCGCCGCCAGGATGGCGGTCAGGTGCTGGCGCAGCAGACCGGGCTTGGCACGGCGCGCGCGGATGCGCTCGATGCGGAACGGCGTGCCCGTGATCATCGACAGGGTCAGGGCCGTGCGCAGGATCTGGCCGCCGCCCTCGCCCTGCGCGCCATCGAGTTCGATCATGCCCATTTGAGTCTCGCTTTCAGGTTCGCGACCAGGCCAGCACCGTGTCCATGAGGAAGGCATCCAGTGCGCCGGCATCGCCGCCGGGCCGCTTGTGGCCGGCGGGAATTTCCCGGTCCGCCAGTTGCGCCTCGATGTATTCGTGCAGGCGCGCCAGGCGCGGGCCGTATTCAGCCTCGCCGGAGGTCATCTTGGCGGCCAGCAGTCGGTTGATCTCGGCGAGCAGCCCGGCGTCGTCCACCATCCCCTCCACCAGGTCGGCGAAGCGCATGGGCGGCATGCCCCGGCCGCACTCGATCCACTGCGCGGCCAGCAGCGGGCGCAGGACGTAGAGGTACTTCTTCAGGCGTACGCTGTCCCCCTGCAGGTAACCACGGAAGTTCTTGCGCGCCATGGCGCGGTAGTGGTGCCGCCCGCGCAGGCCGGCAAAGCACTGCGCAGCCAGGGCCCGCATGCGCGCCAGGGCGGTCTCGTCGCGACGATAGACGACGGGCGAGTCCAACCATTCCAACAGGGTCGGATTGGAACGCTGCAGGAGCCGCAGCGCCTTGCGCAATTCCCAGCCGTTGATGTCCACCACGTCGCTGATCGGCAGTTCGATTACGTCGCGCCCGGGTTCGACGGTGAGATACCAGGGCAGGCGGTGGACGTAGACGAAGCGCACGTCGTAGTCGCTGTCCGGCGAGGCGAAGCCCCAGCCGCGGCTGCCCGACTCGCAGGCGAACAGCACCTTGACGTCATGCTCCGCCTCGATCGCGTCGAGGCTGGCGACGATCCGTTGCCTGACCTCCGGCGCCACCGGATGCGCGCTAAGTACGCGGTTGTCCATAGCGATGGTTCCTCGTTTGCATTGTTCGGCGGGGCCGTTCCTGCCGACGGACGGCGACGGCCCCGGTGCTCATCCTTTCACGCATACGACCTGGTGCAGGGTGTGCACCACCTCCACGAGGTCGCGCTGGGCGTGCATCACGGCGTCGATGTCCTTGTACGCCATCGGAATCTCGTCGATGACGGACTTGTCCTTGCGGCACTCCACGCCGGCGGTGGCGCGGACCTGGTCCTCGACCGTGAAGCGGCGCTTGGCCTCGTTGCGGCTCATGGTACGGCCGGCGCCGTGGCTGCACGAACAGAACGCCTCTTCGTTGCCCAGGCCGCGCACGATGTAGCTCTTCGCGCCCATGGAACCGGGAATGATGCCCAGCTCGCCCTTCCGCGCCGAGACCGCGCCCTTGCGGGTCACCAGCACCTCGGCGCCGAAGTGGGTCTCGCGCTGCACGTAGTTGTGGTGGCAGTTCACGGCCTCGATCTCGGCGTCGAAGGGCTTGGCGATCACGCTGCGGGCCGCCGCGACCAGGTTGGCCATCATCACCGTACGGTTACGGCGGGCGTAGTCCTGGGCCCAGCCGACGGCCTCGACGTAGTCGTCGAAGTGGGGGCTGCCTTCCTCGAAGTAGGCCAGGTCCTTGTCCGGCAGGCTGGCGATGTGGCCGCGCATGTCGGCCTGGGCCAGCTCGATGAACAGGCTGCCGATGGCATTGCCGACGCCGCGCGACCCCGAGTGCAGCATGAACCAGACCCGGTCGGCCTCGTCCAGGCAGACCTCGATGAAGTGGTTGCCGGTGCCCAGGGTGCCCAGGTGCTTGTAGTTGTTGGTGTTCTTCAGGCGCGGGTACTTCCCGGTGATGCGCTCGAAACCGGGCAGGAGGGCGGCCCACATGCCGTCCACCGCGCCGGGCGGGTTTTCCCAACTGCCGACGTCGCGCATACCCCGGCCGACGCTGCGGCCGTGCGGGACCGCGCGTTCGATGGCGGTACGCATGGCATGCAGGTTGTCGGGCAGGTCGGCGGCAGTCAGGCTGGTGCGGGCGGCCATCATGCCGCAGCCGATGTCCACGCCGACCGCGGCCGGGATGATCGCGCCGACGGTCGGGATGACGCTGCCGATGGTCGATCCCTTGCCCAGGTGCACGTCGGGCATCACTGCCAGGTGCTTGTAGATGAAGGGCATGCGGGCGGTGTTGGCGAGTTGCTTGCGGGCGTCGTCCTCCACCGGCACGCCCTCGGTCCACATCTTGATGGGCTTGCCGCCATCGACTTCGAGTATCTGGTAATCCATTGGCCTTCCTATGTTTCTTTATCCGTTCACGATTCCGTTTCGCCTTGCGCGCCAGTCTCTCGCGCCAGGCGCGCCGGGCGGCCTCCTTGCGCAGGCGTTCCCTGCGCCGGCAGGCGCCGCAGCGTCGGCCCGTTCGCTCAGGCCGGCGGCGGGCGCAGGCTCACGAGTCCGTTGAGGACATGGTCCAGGCCGCCGAAGACGGAGATGCGGTCGATGCGCTCGGCCACCCGCTCCAGGGTTTCCAACTCCTTCAGGCGCAACGCCGTCGGGTTGTCCTCCATCACCTTGGCGGTGTTCAGCAGCGACCGGGTCGCGGCGGTTTCCTCGCGGCGCCGGATCACGTTCGCCTCGGCCGCCTTCGCCGCCTCGACCACCTGGGCCAGGATGCTCTTCATCTCGCCGGGCAGGACGATGTCCTTGACGCCGACGCTGGCCACCTCGATGCCGAAGCCGTCCAGCTTGGCGTGGACCTGCCTGGCCACCACTTCGTCGATGATCTGCTTGTTCTCCAGCAGTTCGTCGAGGTTACGGGTGCCCACCGCGGCCCGCAATCCGAACTGCAGTTCCCGGTACAGGTGCTCGGCCGGCTTGACCAGCTTGGCGTGGGCCAGCAGGACGTCCGTGTAGCGCCACGTGGCGGCCAGGTTCAGACGCAGGCCGACCTTGTCGCGCGACAGGATTTCCTGGCCGGTGACCTCCATGTTCTGCAGCCGGGTGTCCACCAGTTCGACCTGGATGTCCCGGTTGTAGCGCCAGAACGCCTCGACGCCGGGCGCCATGAGGCGCACCACCTGGCCGTCCACCTTGAGGACGCCGACGTGGTAGGCCGGTACCTGGGCGACCAGCAGCCCGCTCAGGCCCGCCACCGCGCGGCCGCGCAGCGCCGGCTGGACCAGGTGTGCCGCCAGTTCCGGCGCCACGCCATAGCCCTGACGCAGGTCCACCTTCACCAGCCGGTGCGCGAGCAGCCCCTTCCAGTGAAAGCGCCGGGTCCCCGGTGCCAGCACCTCGACCAGCACGTCGTTCTCGTAGCGCAGGCCGGCTTCGTCCTCGCTCAGCTCCATGCGCTCGAAACACGCCTCGGCGGTATCCGGCTCGGTGCGGCCCAGATAGTCGACGATGTCGGTGGCGGCCATGGCCGCATCCAGCTTCCAGGTGACCAGCGACAGGCGGCCCATGGGGTCCCAGAAATAGTGGCGGCCGGCGTTCAGGATGCGCTCGAAATCGCCGTCCTTCAGCAGGGCGCCGCGTTCATTCTTCTTCACTACGAATCGCTTCAACATTGTTCTTCTCCTTTGCCTTTCGTTGCCGGCTGACACCGGTCCGGCGGGCCGCCCGGACGACACGGGCGGGGAGTTCCGGAACCCGGTGCCGGGGGCGCCGGCCGCCGACGTCCTGCGCCGGAGGCCGTGCCCCGCTGCCTGGTCCCGTCCCTTGCCGCCCGTGCGGGCCGGGGACCGGCCGGACCGGAGGCGGGTGCTCGCGCACGCCGCGACCGGTGGGTACTGCGTTTACAGGCTGTCCTTGCCGGACAGCTTTGGAGCGGGATTCGAACCCGCGACCGACCGCGTTCAGCGGCTGCTCTACCCGTTGAGCTATCCAATGGTTGCGAGCCGGGAATCGAACCCGGCGAGCCGCCAAGGCTCGCACTCGACCGCTTTCCCCCTGCGGCGGCATACGCCGGGACGACAGGCCGGAGGCCGGTCCCAGCGCACCGGCGGGGTCTGTCATCCCCTGCCCGTGGGCCATTGCAGCGAGGCGGCGGTCGAGCGGACTAGTGCGAACGGCGTGCCAACTGCCCGGTGATCGGAAAATGCGACGACAAGTGGTTGATCTGAAACGAGTTATAAAAGATCGCGTGGTTTTCTTGGCGTGACCGGTTCCGTAGTTATGTAGAATAAAATCGCGTTCATTATCTAAATGGATAAACCCGGAATGAAGAAGACCGTGGTCATCGGTTACCTGGGTACCCAACTGGACTATGGCGGCAGAGGCGCCGGGCGCTGGGACAAGTGGCGCCCGAGCGTGGCCCTGTGCCAGCAGGAGGACTTCGTCGTCGACCGCCTGGAACTCCTGCACGACGCCCGCAGCCGTGGCCTGGCGGAACGGATCCGGCTCGACATCGGCTCGGTGTCGCCCGAGACGGAAGTCCGCCGCGTCGAACGGGAATTGCGCGACCCGTGGGACTTCGAGGAGGTCTATACGACCCTGCTCGACTTCGCCCGCGCCTATCCCTTCGACACGGAGCACGAGGATTACCTCATCCACATCACCACCGGCACCCACGTGGCGCAGATATGCTGGTTCCTGCTCGCCGAGGCGCGCTACCTGCCGGCCCGCCTCCTGCAGACCTCGCCGCCGCGCAAGAAGGAAGTCGCCAATTCGGTGGGCCGCTACGAGATCATCGACCTCGACCTCTCGCGCTACGACAAGATCGCCCAGCGCTTCGCCGGCGAACGCAGCGACAACGTCTCCTTCCTGAAGTCCGGGATCGCCACGCGCAACCCGGCTTTCAACCGCATGATCGAGCGCATCGAACAGGTCGCCGGGCGCTCCCGGGCGCCGATGCTGCTGGTAGGCCCGACCGGCGCCGGCAAGTCCTTCCTGGCCCGGCGGGTGTACGAATTGAAGCGCCAGCGGCAACAGCTCGGCGGCCGTTTCATCGACGTCAACTGCGCCACCCTGCGCGGCGATTCCGCCATGTCGACCCTGTTCGGCCACGTCAAGGGCGCCTTTACCGGCGCCCAAGGCGAACGCCCGGGCCTGTTGCGCGCCGCCTCCGGGGGCTTGCTGTTCCTCGACGAGATCGGCGAACTGGGTCTGGACGAGCAGGCCATGTTGCTCAAGGCGATCGAAGAGAAGCACTTCTTCCCGTTCGGTTCCGACCGCGAGGTCGAGAGCGACTTCCAACTGATCGCGGGGACCCACCGCGACTTGCGCCAGTGGGTGGCGGAGGGCCGCTTCCGCGAGGACCTCTACGCCCGGATCAACCTGTGGACCTTCGAATTGCCCGGACTCGCGCAACGCCCCGAGGACATCGAGCCCAACCTGGACTTCGAACTGGAGCGCCACGCCCGCGAACAGGGGCAACGGGCGCGCTTCAACCTGGAGGCGCGGCGCCGCTACCTGGCCTTCGCCACCTCGGCTGAGGCGCGCTGGGCGGGCAACTTCCGCGAACTGGGCGCCTCGGTGACGCGCATGGCCACCCTGAGCGCCGCCGGGCGCATCAACGAGGCGAACGTCGGCGAGGAGATCGACCGCCTGCGCGATACCTGGCAGGCCCGCGCGAACACGGACGCGGTGGCCGCGGTGCTCGGCGCCGGGGCCGACGAACTCGACCTGTTCGACCGTAACCAGCTCGCCTTCGTCATCGCCACCTGCCGGCGTTCGGCCAGCCTGTCCGAGGCGGGACGCCGGTTGTTCGCGGTGTCACGGCAGGGCAAACGGCAGGCCAACGACGCCGACCGCCTGAGAAAGTACCTGGCGCGGTTCGGGCTGACCTTCGAGGCGTTGCGGCCGGCCGCGGCCGGGCCGGGCGGAACTGGCTCGGCGGACGATTGACGGCCCGGGCGTCGCCGCCGTCCGTTCGGCTCGCTGCGGCCGGCGGTGCCGTCAGACGAATTTCGCCACGAAGGCGCCGACCGTCGCGGCCGGCAACGCCAGCCAGGCCCGGTGGCCGTTGCCGGGGACTTCCGCCAGGGGCTCGCCGGCGGCGTTCTCGATCCGCTCCAGGGTGCAATCGAGGATGCCGGCCGGCTGGATGACCTCGATGCGGTCGCCGAGACGGAGCTTGTTCTTGGCTTCGAATTCGACCAGGCCGCGCGCCGCATCCCAGGCCACCAGGTCGCCGACGTACAGGCTGCGGCCGGACTCCGAGTGGCCGCGCAGGTAGTTCTGGTACTCGGCCGGCGTATGGCGGCGGAAGAAGCCGTCCGTATA
>CAYOTD010000241.1:0-7546 GCA_964406685.1 uncultured Solibacteraceae bacterium
GGGCGACGGTCAGGTTCCCTGGTCCACCATCCCGCCGATTCCCACCTATTACGCCACCGCCGGACACGGCGACCTGGCCAACCAGCCGGCCGCGTTTCCCGCGCTTGTCGAATTGCTCCAGCAGGGCGGCACCACCCGCCTGCCGAATGTGCGCCCGGCCGCGCCGCGGGCTCTCGCTCCGGATTTCGAACTGCCTGCCGACGACGTGGATGTCTGGCCCGACCAGCGGGCGAGAGCCGCTTCGGCCCTGGGCGCCGGATTCCTGGAGAAGAGGGAAAGCCGGGGAGCGCGCGTTCAGGTAGGCGTCACGCATGGCGATTTGGCCTTCGCCCGCTTCGCGGTCGCGGTCGGGCACTATGAGGGGGACTCGATCGTAGGCCCGGAAGCACGGCTCGACCGCCACCTGGGCGGCCAACTGAGACGGCGCCATCATCTCGGCGTCTATCCCGGCAAACTCGGGACCGCCGAGGTCTTCCTCAGTCCGGACGAAAACAAGCGGCCGCCGGGAGCGATCGTGGTGGGACTCGGCCGCGTCGGCGGCCTGTCGCCGGGTGAGCTTGAGCGGAGCTTCTCCAACGCGGCGCTGAAGTATGCCCTCAGCGTAGCGGAGTGCCCCGACGACCGCTTCCGCGGCGGCGACGCTCGCGAGGCGAACATCACCACGCTTCTCATCGGAACCATGGCGAACGCGCTGACGGTGGAGCAGTCGGTCACGGCGATCCTGCGCGCTGTCCGGGAAGCCAACCTGACTCTCGACACCGGGGTCTCGGCCCCGGTGCTGATCCTCAAAGTGGAGTTCCTGGACTTGTGGGAAGACCGGGCGATTCAGATCGCGGCCGCGTTGCGTGCCGCCGCGCAGGATCCACTGTTGCGTGATGGGATCGAGCCGCCGGCGCGGATCGAGGAAAGCCCCGGCGGATTGCGGCGTCTGGCGGTGGCCGACGATGAGGAGTGGTGGGGCCGGTTGCGCGTTACCAGGGACGAGCACAGCGATTCGCTCCGCTTCGCGGTGATCTCGAACCGGGCCCGCGCCGAGGTGGAGTTGGTTCCGCAGGAGCGAATGATTGTGGACGACTTCATCCGCCGCGCCATCGGCTCCTCGCGGATCGATGAGGCCGTGGCGTCCACGCTGTTCGAGATGCTCGTCCCGAATCGGCTGAAGGAACTCTGGCCGGAGATGCGGCGGATGGTCGTGGTGGTCGACGAGGAGTCGGCCCGCTATCCCTGGGAACTGCTCGAGGACCGGCTCGGCCGGCGGCACCGGCCGATCGCGGTGGACTGCGGCATCATCCGCCAGTTGGAGACGGAGGAATTCCGCGAAGTCGTCGTGCACAGCGCCGAGCAGACGGCGTTCGTCGTCGGAAATCCCCGAACGGCCCGGTTTCCCTCTCTGCCGGGCGCCGAGCGCGAAGCGGAGACCGTCGTCCGGGTTCTGCGCCGTCTGGGAGTCGCGGTGACCACGCAGATCCGTTCCGATTACGTCTCGATCCTTGCCGACCTGCACGCCACCGCGTATCGCATCCTGCACCTGGCCGGCCACGGCGTCCACCAGTATCAGCCGCCGGCCACCACCGGGGCGCCGCCGAAGCCGGTGAGCGGCATGATCATCGGGGACGGCGAGTTCCTCACTCCGGCGATGGTCCGGCAGATGCGGCGCGTGCCCGAGTTCGTCTTCGTCAACTGCTGCCACCTGGCTCGCACGGACGCGGACGGGGCGCCGCGTCGGGACGACCGCCATCGCCTGGCGGCGAACCTGGCGGCGGAGTTCATCCGGATGGGGGTGAAGGCCGTCATTGCGGCCGGCTGGGCCGTCGATGACGGCGCCGCCTCCACCTTTGCCGCCAGCTTCTACGAGTGGTTCCTGGCGGGAGAGACCTTCGGCGAGGCGGTGCGCAAGGCGCGCTCGGCCGCGTACGAATCCCACCCGGGAGTCAACACCTGGGGCGCGTATCAGTGCTACGGCGACCCCGAGTTCCGCTTCCTGACGGATGTCCGGGAGGCGGCTCCCGGCGGGCAGTCCGTCTTCCTGGTGCTGCCTTCGCAACTGGTGGTCGAGATCGACAACCTGGCGCGGCGCGCCAAGGTTGCCTCCGAGCGGCAGGCGACCGCGATCCGCGCACGCTTGGAATCTCTGCGGCAGGCGGCCCGGCCGGAATGGATGGAGCGGGCGGACGTTCTTTACGCGCTGGGTTGCCTGTACGGCGAACTGGGCGACTATGGCGGCGCGGCTGCCTGTTATCATGGCGCCTCCGCCAGCGAGAACGCACTGGGTGCTCTGCGCGGGGTCGAGCAGGAGGCCGGCATGAGGATCAAGGCCGCGGCTCGCGGGTGGGCCGAAGGCGCCCTCACGCCGGAACAGGCTTGCGGCGAGATCGACGGCGCCCTTCGGATCCTGGAGGGTCTTCTGGCGCTGGGGGAAACCGCCGAACGGCTGGGGCTGAAGGCCGCCGCGTACAAGCGGAGGGCCCAGATGGATCCGAATCGGAGAACCCGGCTGCGGTCTTTGCGGGAGATGACCAAGGCGTACAAGGCGGCGTTCGACCGCGTCAGCCCCGAGAGCCCGTACTCCGGGGCGCTGGTGAACTGGCTGACGGCCGCAACCGTGCTCCGTTGGGCGAACCCGAAGGCGCAAGACATGGTCTCCCTCCACGGCGGCGCGCTGGAGGGGCATCTCCAGGCGGGTATCGACAAGGCCCGGTCCGAGCCGGGTTTCTGGAATGCCGTGATCGAGCCGGACTGCCGGTTGGTCCGTTACCTCTCCGCGCCCGTACGCGCCGGGGACGATCTCCGCAGGATCGCCGAAGGCTATCGCAGGGCCAGGGACGAAGGGGGAAGCGAGCGCGAAGTGCAGACGGTTGTGGAGCACCTCGACTTCCTCGCGGCGCTGGCGCGCGCGTTGTTGCGCAACGGGGAAGCGCTGGCCGCGGATTTGGAGCGCGTTCGGGACTACCTGCTCGACCCTTCCCCGGTGTGGGCGCCGCCGCCGGACGCACAATAGGTACGTGCACCTTCGCTGCCTGATTCTGCTTTGCGCGGGGCTGAGCGGCGCGCTGGCGCTTGATCCGGCCCGCGCTCTGTCGCAATACCACCGGCGCAACTGGCAGGTGGAAGACGGCCTGCCGCGCAACTACGTCATGGCGGTGGCGCCGGCCGGCGACGGGTATCTGCTGGTGGGAACCGACGAAGGCCTCGCGCGCTTCGACGGTCTCCGCTTTGTCCCCTTCGATCTCCATCCGTCTCTCGGACTCTCGCGCCGCTGGATCGGCTCCCTCATCACCGCGCGCGACGGCAGCCTGTGGGTCGGGACCTTCGACGGGTGGATCTACCAGTTCCGCGGCGGGCGGGTGGGGACGCGCTTCGACGTCGGCGCCACCGTATTCGCGCTGCTCGAGGACTCTCGGGGCGGCGTCTGGGCCAGCACCCGCACCGGCGTCATCCGCCGCGCCGGCGGGGGGTTCCAGCCCGTGCGCGGACTGGCGCGCCCGCCCGAGACGGGGTGGAATGTGCTCGCGCTCGCCAACGATGGCGCGGTGTGGGCGGTTACCCTTGACGGTCTCTACCGCGCCCGGAATGGCGCGGCGCAACGGGTGCTGGCCAACGGCCCGCGCACCGGCGAACTGCTTGCGGTGCGGGCGGACCGCTCGGGCGCGCTCTGGCTCGGTGCCTCCCGAGGGCTGTTCCGCTTCGACGGCACGCCGGTCCCGGCGCCCGCCCCGGGTGTGCCCGGCCCGGTGGTCGCAATCCTGGAGGATCGTGATGGCGTCCTTTGGGCCAGCGCCTGGGGCCAGGGCGTGTTCCGGATTCACGCCGGCAAGGTCGACACCTGGTCCGCCCGCGACCGGTTGCCGGACGACTTCATTCGCACGCTCTACGAGGACCGGGAGGGCAACCTGTGGATCGGCACCCGGGGCGGGGGCTTGGTGCGCTGCAAGGACACGCCGATCATCCCGCACGGTGTGTCCGAGGGTCTGGGCGGCAACTACTCGACCGCGGTCGCGCCGGCGCCCGACGGCCACCTCTGGTTCGGCACCTGGCGCGGCGGGCTCTACCGCTTGGGCGAAAAGGGCTTTCAAGAGCAGCCCACACCTGTGCCGGCTCTGTATTGTGCTATTCGCGCTCTCGCCATCGACGCCCGCGGCCGCCCCTGGATCGGCAATTGGGAAGGACTGTTCGGCTACGACGGGAAGCGGTACCGCAACTACGCGGAGACCGGATCGCCCTACCACCTGGTCAGCGCCATTCTGTTCGACCGGCAGCAGCGTCTCTGGCTGGCTACCTCCAACAACGGGATCTTCCTCTTCCCTCCGGGAGAGCCGCTCCGGCCCGCGGCTTCGTTTCTG
Source organism: uncultured Solibacteraceae bacterium (assembly GCA_964406685.1). Lineage (GTDB taxonomy): Bacteria > Acidobacteriota > Terriglobia > Bryobacterales > Bryobacteraceae > JACQZT01. Next base: position 4,341 of record CAYOTD010000241.1, read on the forward strand.
CCGGGCGTCGAAATCACGACCCTGTTCGAAGACTCGCAGGGGCGCGTCTGGTACGGCACGCCACAGGGCCTCGGACGAGTGGAGGGCGGAATCGCGCCTCGCCCCATCCCATCGTCCGGAATCCCCCGCGCCAGTGTGTCGGCGATCACCGAGGACTCGCGGGGGCGCGTCTGGGCGGCCTCCCTGGGCGGCGCGCTCTACCTGGTGACTCCGGCATCCACGACCGTGCTGATGGAAAGGCATGGTCTGCCGGGAACGCCGCTCTACCGGCTGCTGGACGACGGCGCGGGCTCGCTGTGGATCAGCTCGCCGAAGGGCATTCTGCGCATCCCCGCCACCCAGGTGGACGAACTGCTGGCGGGCCGGCGGCAGCGGCTGGACGCCGCCGTGTTCGACCGCGAGGACGGCATGAGAACCCCCGAGTGCCATCACCTGTCGCAGCCGGCGGGCTGGCGGGATCCGCGAGGCGGAGTCTGGTTCCCCACCACCCGCGGCTTCGTGCGCGTCGGCCCGGTGCCCGCCGCAGAGTCGCCTCCGCCACCGGTCCGCATCGAGGAAGTCCGCGCGGACGCGCACGTCCTTCCCGCTGCCGCCAGCCTTCGCCTGGAGCCGGGGTCGCACGCCATCGAGATCCACTACACCGCGCTGCGATTCGCTTCCGCCGCCAAGATCCGGTTTCGCTACCGGATGGAAGGGTTCGATCCCGGCTGGGTGGAAGCGGGCACCGAACGGCTGGCCCGCTACAGCGGACTGCCGCCCGGCGATTACCGCTTTCTGGTTTCCGCCTCTCTGCCGGGCGGAAGCTGGAGCGAGCCGCCCGCGGCGCTGGCCGTCCACCAGATGCCGCAGTTCCACCAGACCGGCTGGTTCCTGGCGCTGCTGGGGATGGCGTCGGTGGCCGTAGCCATGGCCCTGTTCCGGTGGCGGGTCCTGATCCTCAAGGGCCGCTACGCCGCCGTGCTGGGCGAACGCAACCGCATCGCCCGCGAATGGCACGACACGCTGCTGGCGGGCTTCGCGGCCATCACCTGGCAACTGGAAGAGACCCTGTCGCGGCTGAAGGAGTCTCCGGAGCAGGCCCACTCCACCGTCGAACTGGCGCTGAAGATGGTACAACACTACCGCGCCGAGGCGCGGCGGGTGATCTGGGATCTGCGCGAGACCCGGCCGGAAGCCGAGACGCTGGCCGACGCCGTCCGGGCCGCGCTCGAACAGGTGACCCGCGCAACGGCGATCGCCGGCGAGGTGAAGGTCTCCGGCGCCGCTCGCAGGCTGGACGACGAGCTGGAGCGGAACGTTCTGCGGATCTGCCAGGAGGCCGCCTCCAACGCCAAGCGGCATGGCAACCCGACCAGGATCGGCATCCTGCTGGACTACCAGCCCGCGGCGCTGCGCCTGCGCATCGAAGACGATGGCGGGGGCTTCGCGCCGGAGAAGGCGGCGGGCCTCGCCGCCGGGCATTTCGGACTGGCCGTGATGCGGGAGCGCGCCGAACGCTTCGGCGGCACACTCACCCTGACCAGCCGGCCGGGACAGGGTACGATCATAGAGGCGAGCATCCCGGCGGCCGCCGCGAAATCGAAATGACGACCTGCGCGCGCATTCTCCTGGTGGAAGATCAGCCGATCGCCCGTCTGGCCCTGCACACTATCATCGATTCGCGCTCCGACATGCGAATCATCGCCGAGACCGGCCGCGGCGACGACGCGGTGGAGTTGTTCGACGACCTCGCTCCGGACGTCACCATCATGGACCTGCGCCTGCCGGGCGCCTCCGGCTTTGACGCCATCGCCGCCATCCGCCGCCGGCATCCGGCCGCCCGCATTGTCGTGCTCACCAACTACGAAGGCAGCGAAGACGTGCACCGGGCCTTGCAGGCCGGGGCCATGGCCTACCTGACCAAGGACGCCGGCAAAGAGGAGTTGATCCAGGCCATTCAGGCCGTGCACCAGGGGAAGAGGTATGTGCCCTCCGCGGTAGGCGCCCTGCTGGCCGAGCGATCTCCGGGAGCCGGCCTGACCGAGCGCGAGCACGAGGTTCTGCGCCTGCTCGCGCGTGGGTTGAGCAACCGGACGCTGGCCGAAACGCTCGGTATTTCGGAGAACACCGCCCGCATCCACGTGACGCACATCCTGCAAAAACTGGGCGTGGAGGACCGCACCCAGGCCGTGGTCACCGCCATCCAGCGCGGAATCGTGCATATCGACTAGCCGCTCCGCATAGTCCTTTTGGACTAGCTTGCCGTAATCCGTTCCGCAGATGACGCCGGCCGGGGATTCTGCAATTCTCGACTACTGAGGTACGTCTACCTTCAGAACTATGAGGTCTCGATCCATGTTGAGAAATGCATTTGCTCTTCTTCTGCTGGCGCTGCTGCCGCTGGCCGGCCAGCAAGGCACCGGCACGATCTCCGGCATTGTAACCGATTCCCAGGACGCGGTTGTGGTTGGAGCCGACGTCGAGGTTGTCAACGTCGACACGGGCGCCATCTTCCGCGCCAGGTCCAACGACCGGGGTTACTACATCGCGCCCGGCATGGCGGTGGGCCGCTACGAGGTCCGCGCCACGATGGAAGGCTTCAAGAAGGCCGTGCGCGCCGGCATCACGCTTCAGGTCAACCAGAACGCGCAGATCAACATCACCCTCCAGGTCGGCCAGGTGGTCGAGTCGGTCGAGGTGACCGCGCAGGCCGCTTTGGTTGACACCGGCAGCGCGACGCTGGGTCAGGTGGTGGAGAACCGCCGCGTCCAGGAGTTGCCGTTGAACGGCCGCAGCGCGCTGGCGCTTACCCTGATGACGGCGGGCGTCATCTCCAACTCCGGCTCCACGCAATCCGGGTTCGGCGATCGCGGCATCGGCCTGTCGTCGATCAGCATCAACGGCGGCCCCAACTCGATGAACGCCCAGATGCTCGACGGCAACAACAACACGCTGGTCTACATCGGCGAGGCGGGAGTGCCGCCCGCCGTCGACGCCGTGGAAGAGTTCAAGGTGCAGAGCGGCACCATGTCGGCCGAGTACGGCTTCACGGCCGGCGGCGCCGTCAACCTGGTGACCAAGTCGGGCACCAACCAGTATCACGGCACGGCTTACGAGTTTCTCCGCAACGACAAGTTTGACGCCCGCAACACCTTCGCGTCGCGGAAGCTTCCGCTGCGCTATAACCAGTTCGGCGGCACGCTGGGCGGGCCGGCATGGATTCCAGG
>CAYOTD010000242.1:0-7535 GCA_964406685.1 uncultured Solibacteraceae bacterium
AGTTCGGAGGCGAAACTGGAATCGACGAAGTTGGGATAGACGCTCTCGTTGGTGCCGTAGTTGATCACCACCAGGCTGGGCCGGTCGTGCCGGAGCGCCTCCGTCCAGTGTTCCCGGCCGAACATGCGCGCCGGAACCGCGACATAGGCGCCGTTGATGCCCAGGCTGCTGTAGGCCACCCCGGGGCCCGGCTTCCGGAACCGGTATCCGTAGAGGCGCACCTGCCCGTAGGCGACGTGCAACTCGAAGCGCCGTTCTCCGGCCGGTATGGGGAAGCTCGCGTGGTCCAAACCCTGGTCCTCGCCGCCGGTCTGCACCGTATGCACCGTCTCGCCGATCTTGAGCTGGAACGAGCCGCCGCCCGGCTGGCGCAGGTACGATACCTCGACATCCGTGTGGCCGTCATCGCGCAGCACGGCGCGCGACCACGCCCCCACTCCGCCCCGGAACGAGACTCCGCCCAGCCCGAACAACCCGTCGCGGCTCTGCGACTGGTTGGCGGGCTCGATCTTCCACCCGCCGCCGCTCAGGCTGACGCCGCGGTGTTCGTACCAGGCCCAGGGCTTGGCGATCAGGCAGAAGCCGTGGCCGGCGTCGCCAAACTGCTTTTGCAGGGCCGCGCGCGCATCGGCGGTGATCAGGTCCCCCGTGGTGGGCGAGTCGCCGTAGTGCAGGATGCTCACCACGCCGGCGGTTTCGCGCGATTCGGCGCGGAACAGATTCTCGTAAAAGCGCGCCAGCGCCCCGCCGGCGTCGTCCAGCGGGCGGACGGCGAACGACTCGATGGCCAACTCCGGCTTGAGGCGTCTCTGTTCCTCCTCCAGCGGCGAGACGGTTGCGCGGCGGGGAACGAAGTCCAGCACGGCCGGCGCCGTGCTCCAGTCGAAGATGCGATAGTCCTTCAGCGGCGGATAGAACTCGGGCACGGCCAGAATCGCCATGAAGCTCAGAATCGCCGCTGTCGCGCGGCCGGGGAACCGGTGCGGCCGCGGCCTGGGCGGCGGGGGGGGCGCGGCCAGTTCCTGGCGCAACTGCTGGACGGTCTTCTCGGGAGCCGGTTTGGGCGTGAACGCCGGCCGGGGCGGGTTTCGGTGGTGCTTCTTGCGCCGGCGTCCCATGTCAGAACCTGGTGTAGACGAACGGCGCCGCGCCGGTCGCCGCGATGTATTGCAGGCCGACGACGAGAGCCGCCAGCGCGGCCGCCTGCACGTAGAACGGCGCCCTGGTGTACAGCCGCAGGCTCGTGTCGTAGACCGGCTTGGGTGCGTAGTGGGCCAGGATCGCGATGGCCATCACCACGGCGTATCCCAGCGGAACGTTTTCGAACGAGACCGTCAACGAGCCGATTCGCTCCAGGATCGACAGCGCTCCAGCCAGATCCGGCGCGCGGAAGAAGATCCAGGCGCAGCAGACGAACTGCGCGGTCAGGAAAATCCGGATCGGTTTGGACCACGCCGCCCCCGGCCGGTTGCCACGCAGCGCCTGCCACAGCCGCGTCAGCGCCATCGCCACGCCGTGTAGCAGGCCCCAGACGACGAAGCTCCAGCTTGCCCCGTGCCATAGCCCTCCGAGGAACATGGTCACCACCAGGTTCAGGTACGCGAACACCTTCCACTTCGACCGCAGCCCGGGCAGGGAGAAGTACAGGTAGTCGCGCAGCCAGTTGGAGAGCGTGATGTGCCAGCGGCGCCAGAAGTCGTTGACGTTCACCGCCGAGTAGGGGCGATTGAAGTTGCCCGGCAGCTTCAGGCCCAGCAACAGCGCCGAGCCGACCGCGATGTCGGTGTAGCCGGAGAAATCGTAGTAGAGCTGGAGCGCGTAGCCGTACACGCCGCACAGCGTCTCGGCGGCGGTGTAGAAACGCGGCAGGTCGAAGACGCGATTCACCAGGTTCTCGGCCAGGTAGTCGGCGATCATGAACTTCTTGATCAGCCCCAGGCCGATGAGAAACAGCGCCCGGCCGGTGTCGGCGGCGTCCAGCGTTTTATCCTTACGCTCCAGTTGCGGCAGCAGGTGCCCTACGCGGGTGATGGGGCCGGCCAGGGTGGTGGGGAAGAAGGAAACCGCGGTCAGGTAGGACAGGTAGCTGGAGGTGGCCCGCGTGTCGCGGCGGAAGACTTCAATCGTGTAGGTGAGCGACTGGAAGGTGTAGAACGAGATGCCCAGCGGGAAGGTCCAGTGCCAGGGAGGCGCCGGTTGGCCGCTCAGCCTGGAGTAGTTCTCCAGGAAGAACGGCATGTACTTGAACGACGCCAGGATTCCCAGATTCACCAGCACGCTGAGGGTCACCAGCAGCCGCCGCAGAAAGCGGTTCCGGCTGTGCTCCATGCCGAGGGCCAGCAGGAAGTCGCAGGTGGAGGCCGCCGGGATCAGCCACAGGTAGAACAGGTCCCACTTGGCGTAGAAGAAGTAGTTGGCGAACAGGAGCACGCCCAACGACAGCGCGCGCACCCGCGCCACCGGCCAGTACAGGAAGAAGACCGCGACGAGGAAGACGAAATAGAGTGAAGAGGAAAGCAGCATCAGAGGCCGGCGATAGCGCGGCTATTGGTACGACTTCTTGAATCCGTTGCGGCTGTTCTCGACGGTGAACGACCCGTCGCGCGCCACCGTCAGCTTCAGCCACTTGCCCTCGCAGTTCACCTCCGTGTTGGCGATGAGCGAATCCGGCGAGTTCTTCTCCTTGCCGGCGGCGAGGGCGAAATGCAGTTGCCAGAGATCCTCGAGGCCGGGCGAGCTCCGCAGGATGTCGAACGTTTCCAGCGACCCGCCCTTCCTGGCGCCGTTGTTCATGATGGCCACCCGCGGGCGCAGCGCGTGAACCATAGCCACCGGACCGGAGAGGTTCGAGCCGTGGTGGGTCACCAGGTAGACGTCAATCTTGCCGATCTTGTGGTTGGGGCAGGCCAGATCCAGTTCCTTGTTCCAGGTCAGATCGCCCAGGTCCACGAAGCGGAACTTGCCGTAGTCGAGCACGAAGCCGATGGAGCGGCCGTTCTCGGTGGGGTCGTCCGCGCCCTTCTTCTGACCGGCGCACAGCGGGTTGGGGTCCCCGGCGCCTTTCAGAGGCTGCTGGATCAGGTCGCCGCGCGCCGCCACCACCTTGGCTTCCAGCCCTTTGAAGGGCAGGGAATCGCCGGGCTTGACCTGGATTCGCTTGTGTTTGGCGATCGCCGCCTCGTAGGCCTTCCAGAGCTTCTCGGCGCCTTTGCCCGTTTCTGTGTTGGTCCCATGGTCCATCACCACGGTCACCGGCACCTTGGCCAGCAGTTCGGGAACGCCCCCGACATGGTCGGTGTGGTAGTGTGTGACGAGCAGGTAATCGATCTTCTTGAGGCCCGCCCGCTTCACGGCGTTGGCGATCCGCTGGGCGTCGCGGCCGTTGTTGCCGGGCCAGCCGGCATCGACCAGAATCGATTGGCCCGCGGGTGTAACAATCAGGGTGGCCTGGCCGCCCTCGACATCGATAAAGTAGAAGTCCAGTGTCCTGGCCGCCGGCGACGGCGGCGCCAGGCACAGCAGTAGGACCAGTACCGGGAGGAAGCGCATCGTTCGAATCCTACCACAGGGGAACATCTGACGCGTAAGTAGCGTATTTGTTATCGAGTACGGAAATATGCCGTTCTGTTGCCAATGCGGGAAAGCGGTTTCCCCGCACGATGTCTATTGCGCCTCGTGCGGGGCCCGGCAGGCCTCCGCGGCGGCCGCCTCCAAGGACTACTTCGGGGGCGTCAATCCCCGGACGGCGGCCGTGCTCTGTTACATTCCCATCGTCGGCTGGATCCCCTCGATCGTCGTGCTGGCCGCCGCGCGCTTCCGTGACGACCGCAATGTGCGGTTTCACGCCTTTCAGGGCCTCTACCTTTTCGTCGCCTGGCTGATCGTCGACTGGGTGTTGAGCCCCATGCTTCATTTCTCCCTCATGCGATACCAGCCGATAGGGCCTATCAAGCTGGCCCTGATCGGGGTGTGGATCTACATGATGATCACCACCAGCCAGGACCGGCAGGTGCGCCTGCCGATCCTGGGCGAGCTGGCCGATCGCTCGGTTTCCGAACAGCGCTGAGGGGGCGGGGCTTCGCCTACCGGCGCCCGCGGCGCTGGCCCGCGCCCGTGCCGCCGCCGGTGCCCGGAGCGTGGATGGGTCCGGAGCCGTCCTTCGGCCCCAGCTTCTTTCCGCCCTTCTGGCCGCCCTGCTGTTGGCCGTTGCCCTGGCCCATGCAGGGAGTGTCGAACGCGAGCGCCACACCCGTCGTCGTGAACAGCGCCATTGCCACCGCCAAGAACGTCTTTTTCATTTCTCAGGTCTCCTTTCCGACCTCGTCCAGGCAAGGGGCAAGCGGGGGGCCAGGGTGGCGCGCCTTTGTTTTCAGCAAACCGCCATGCGAGCAGGCGCGGTTTCTGCGCGCGGGACGCGCGCCGCGCGCAATGGGTGCGCGATGGCGCGGCGCACCCTTCCGCGTGCCGGCGTGGGCTTCAGACCGCGGCGGCTTCCGCCGGCGAGCTGAAGCTCGCCAGTGCAAGCTGAAGCCTGCGCCACGCGGCTCAGTCCTTGGAGGCGGTGTGGCCGTACTCTTTCAGGCGGTACTGGAGGGTTCGCAGGCTGATGCCGAGCTGTTTGGCGGTCCTGGTGCGGCTGCCGTCGTTGGCGCGCAGGGCTTCCTCGATCGCCTGCCGCTCGATGTCCTTGAACAGCACGGGCCGCGCGGGACCGGTGGGGGTGATCGGGAGATCGTCCGGCTCGATGGCGTCGTCGCAGAGAATGGCTACGCGCTCCATCGTGTTCTCCAGTTCGCGGACGTTGCCCGGCCAGCCGTAGGCCAACAGCACCCGCTCGGCTTCGGGGGTGAGCGTGAGCTGGGGTTTTCCCAGGTTCCGGGCCGCCCGGCCCAGGAAGAAGCGAGCCATGTTGAGGATGTCGCCGGGGCGCTCGCGCAGGGGCGGCAGCTCGATGGGGAAGGTGTTCAGGCGGTAGTAGAGATCTTCGCGGAACTTCCCCTCCGCCACCGCCTGCTTCAGGTTCCGGTTGGTGGCGGCGATCACCCGCACGTCCACGCTGATCTGGCGCGTCCCGCCCACCCGCTCGAAGGTCCGTTCCTGGAGGACGCGCAGCAGCTTGGCTTGCAGGTTGCCGTCCAGCTCGCCGATCTCGTCCAGAAACAGCGTGCCGCCGTGCGCTCTCTCGAAGCGGCCCAGATGCTGGCCGGTGGCGCCGGTAAAGGCTCCCTTCTCGTGCCCGAACAACTCGCTCTCGATCAAGGACGGGGTCAGCGCCGCGCAGTTGACCGGCGCGAACACGCGCCCCGCGCGCGGGCTGTTCTGGTGGACGCAGCGCGCGATCAGCTCCTTGCCGGTCCCGCTCTCGCCCACCACCAAAACGGTGGCGTTGGTGGGCGCCACGCGCCGGACCATCTCCAGGATCTTGACCATGCGCGCGTCGTCGGCCACCAGGTTCTGGCACGAGAACCGGTTCTGCTCTTCCTCGCGCAGCAGCTCGCACTGATCCGCCAGCCGCCTCTCATCGAGCGTCTTGCGCACCAGCAGCCGCAGCTCGTCGGGGCTGCTGAGCGGTTTGCCGAGGTAGTCGGCCGCGCCGAGCTTCATCGCCTCCACCGCCGTAGCGACGCTGCCGAAGGCCGTGATCATGACGACGGGCGTCTCTGGGACGTGCTCGCTCCACCAGCGCAGGACGGACAGCCCGTCGCCGTCCGGCAGCTTGAGATCGGTGATGACCAGGTCGAACTTGCGCGCCGCCCCCGCCCGCAGCGCCTCTGCCACCGATCCGCCGGTGGCCACCGTGTAGCCTTCCTTCAGCAGGATCGTCTCCAGCAGCTTCCGGAATCCGGGATCGTCGTCGATTACCAGGATCGTCTCCATCACGCCTCCTTTTCGCTTCCGACCTCCCGCAGCGATGCTTTGGGGAAGAGCAGCATTGCCTCGGTCCCGCCGCCCGCGGCGTCCTCCAGCGCCAGATCGCCCCCTAGCGACTGTGCCAGCCGCCGGGCGATGGAAAGCCCCAACCCGCTGCCGAACGTCCTGGTGGTGAAGAACGGCCGGAACAGTCGCGCCCGGACCTCCACGGGAATTCCCGGTCCATTGTCGATCACGGCGATCGTCACACCCCCGGTAGCGGGCCGGCGGACTTCCAGCCGGACTTCTCCTTCGGGGCCCTCGCCCAGCGCCTCGGCCGCGTTGCGCAACAGGTTCAGCAGCGCCTGCTGGAGGAGGGCCGGGTCGGTCTCCCACTCGATGGCCGGATTGTCGGCCGCGAAGCGGATACCGCGGCCGCTGACCAGTTGGCCGGCGTGCGCCTGCAAGGGGGCGAGGATCTCCTCCCACCGGACCAGGCGCGGAGCCGGAACCGGCGGCCGACCGTAGAGCAGCAGGTCGCCCACCAGGCGCTCGAGACGCCGCACCTCGCCGAGGATCAGGTTCAGCGAGTCGCGCGCGCCTTCTCCCGCCTGTTCGCCGATCAACTGCGCGAACCCCTTGATCGTGCCCAGGGGATTGCGAATCTCGTGCGCCAGCACCGCCGACATCTCTCCCAGGTGGGCCAGGTGCTCCAACTCCATCTGCCGCACTTCGAGCCGGGCCGCCCGGCGGGTCGCCCAGACCGCATAGAACGCAAGGGCCACCAGCACGAGCCCGCTGAGGGTGGCGAGGGCGACGTTGTGCCGGGCGTGGCTCACCAGGAACTCCGCCGCCCGGGCGTCCAGATCGATGCGGGCGATCCGCATCTGATCGTTCGAATGAAAGGGAACCCAGGCGCGGAACAACTGCACGCCGTCGGCGTTCAGCGTCTCGGTGCGGAACAACTCTTGCCCTTCCCACAGCGGCATCAGGAAGGGCTGCTCCGCGGCCGGCTGTCCACGGGTGAGCAGTTCCAGATCGACCAGGGCAGGCTCTCCTTCGCTCAGCAGTTCGAACAGGGACGCCTCGTCGGCCGGCGCCGGCAGAGTCTCCAGCCGTCCCGCCACCGCCGCGGCCCGGTTCCGCAGGAAGACCGCCTGTTGCCGATCCAGATCGCGGAAGGTCCGCAGAGAGCTGAGCAGCAGGACCAGCGGCAGCGCCACCGTGGCCAGGATCATCAGGATCCGCCATATCGCGCGCCTGGTCCCGGACATGTTATTCATGGATGATTCAGCCCGAGCAGCAATTGTGACACCACGCGTGCAGCTTTTGCACGCCCGGCCTGCGCCGTGCTGGAGTATCCTGGTGAATCGAAACGGGAAACGGTCTGGCCCATGTCTTGCCCTATAACCTGGCGAAGGTGCGTCATGACACGGCTGTCTTTTCTCCTTCTGGGCGGGCTGGCCACCGCCGGAGCCGCTTTTCCCCAGGGCCCGGGGGCGCCGGCGGCCATCGCCCGCAGCCCCCAGGTCGAGCTGAAGGGGAGAATCGAGCGCGTGCAGCTTGCGCGAGGCCAGGGAACGCCGTCCCTCGTCGTGAAGTCGGGTGACGCCTCGATCCGCGTGTTCCTCGGCTCGATGCGCTACCTGATGGAGAAGAACTTCAACCCGAAGGCCGGGCAGACC
>CAYOTD010000243.1:0-6199 GCA_964406685.1 uncultured Solibacteraceae bacterium
CAACCCCGCCTTCGAAGCGCTCTACCGGCGCGTGATGACCGGCCTCACCCAGGCCGGCCTTCAGCGCACCGGCGACGTCGCCAGGGAATCCGATCCGTCGCGCCTGAACCCCTCGCCCTTCAACCTGGACAGCGCGCTCAACATGCACTGCGGTTCGCTCAGCATCCTGATCGAGTCGCCCGCCCACAGCGCCTCCACCGGCGAGCGCGACGGCCAACTCTTCCTTCACACGCCCGAACGCCTTCTGGATGCGCACCTCATCGCCCAGCAGGAAGCGATGAAGTATCTGGTGGAGACCGGCGGCCGCGCCCGTTGGACGCCGCCCCGCAACCGTCGGTAGATCACCCCTCGATCAGACTGTCGTAAAGCCGCTTCTGCCGCCGCGCGATGATGTCCCAGCCGAAGCGCGCTTCCACCGTGGCGCGCGCCTGCCGCTCGACCCCGCGGCGCTTGTCCGCGTCGCCCAGCAGTTCACGGATGGCCGCCGCCATCTGCTCGCCGGTCTCCCTCACCACCACGTCCGCGCCCCACGCCAGGTCGAGGCCGTTGACCCCCGCCGGAGTGGACACGATGGCCTTGCCCATCGCCATCGCCTCCATGATCTTGATGTTGGTGCCGGCCGAGGCCACCAGCGGCGCCACCACCAGCGCGGCCCGCCCGTAGGCCGGCCGCACGTCGGAAACGAAATCCTCGATCTCGACTCCCGGCCGGTCCACCTGCGCCTCCACCTGCTGCTTGTAGAACTCCAGGAAGTAGCGGTGCCGCGCGCCCGCGATGATGTGGAGCGTGGGCTTCAGATCCTCCAGCCGCGGCCAGACTTCGCGCAGGAAGAAATCCACCGCCATCAGGTTCGGCAGGTGGGCGAAGGAGCCGATGAACAGAATGCGGTTTCGCTCGGGCTCGCGCGCCGCCGGCCGGAAGCGGTCCAGGTCGACGCCGTTGGCCAGCACCTCCACGCGCTCCGCCCGGACCATCCGCCGGTCCTTCTCCGACATGGTGACGACGCAGTCGACCTGGCGCCACGCGGCCGGCTCGAACCGCATCCAGCGCTCCAGTTGGCGGCGCGTGTCCCACTCGCCGTTTTCCCGGTAGAGCTGCTGGTAGAGATCGAGCGTGATATCGTGCTCCACCAGGATGGTGCGCGCCGGCGCGCAGTCGGCGGCGTATACCGCCATCTGCGTGAACTCCAGTTGCGCCACCGCCGGCTTCCACTTGCGGACCGTCTCGCGCAACGCGGCGTGGAAGGCCGGCTGGTCGAACTCCTCCACCACGTCGGGCCGTTCCGTGCGCCGCTTCCAGTGCGATCCGTTGCGGCGCACCTGAACGACTTCCACGCACATCTCGCGCACCTCGGGCGCCGGCGTTTCCAGCCGTTCGTCGAAGCGGACCAGCACCTGGTCGAAATCGGCCGCCGCGCGCCGCATCAGGTTGTACATGCGCACCGCGCCCCCGTGCGACATCGGGAACGGAGCGTAGGAACTCACCACCAGCACCACCGGCCTGCCCGACGCCGGGCGGCCCGGATACACCGCCACGTGGCCGTTGCCCAGCGCCAGGTTGGCTTCCTCCGGCCGGCATCCACGCGGTCCGCGCCTCACCCACCCCGGCGCGCGGCGGGCCGCCGCCAGCGCGCTGCGCGCCCAGGGCAGCGGGTTGTCCTGAAGCGCCGCCGTCCGGTTCAGCCGCCGGATGGCATCGCCCCACCACCGCAGGAACAGGCGCGGCGACGCCACGTGCCGCGCCAGGAACTTCAGGTAATTCACGTGCAGCACGAGCGTGAGCTGGTTGGCGGTGAAGTAGCGCGAGGTGGTTGCCTGGTGTTCGTGCGTCAGCCGCGCCTCGGCCGCGAACACCGTCGCCCAGCCGCGCTGCCAGGCGCGATAGCCCAGGTCGAGGTCCTCGACGTAGGCCGGCTGGAAGATCTCGTCGAACCCGCCCAACACGCGGAACTTCCGCGTGTCGTACAGCGAGCATCCTCCGCTGCCGTACAGCACCCACGTCAGGTCTTCGCCGTCCACGGGCAAGTCGCAGCGTACCGGGAAATCCAGGTTCCGGCCGGGCGGCGGCATCACCGCCTTCCCCGTCTCCTGGCGCCGCTGGCCCTCGGGGAAGAAGATCTGCGCGGTCGAGCAGAACAGATCCGGTACGCGCTGGAACGCATTCTTCAGCGGCGCGAAGAACCCCTCCTCCAGAACCATGTCGTTGTTCAGCAGGCACAGGTGCGAATACCGCGCCCGCGCAGCCCCGAAATTGGCGGCCACGGCGAAGGCCAGCGGCTCCCGGCTCGACACGACCGCGGCTTGGGGATACGATTCCGCCAGGAACTTGGCCGTTCCGTCATGCGAGCCGTTGTCGACCACCAGGATCTCGGAATCGAATCCGCGCAGTTCCCGCACCAGTCCGGGCAGCAGCTTCTCGAGCAGGTGCTTTCCGTTGCGCGAGGGCACCACCACCGAGATCCCCTCGGGCAGCGGCGCCCCGGCGGGCGGGTCCGGGGCGGGAGGAGACAGCCACTTGGCCATCCCCGCCACCCAGCCGGCGGCGAGCGCTGCCGCGTGGTACAGGGGCCGCAGGAACGCCGACGGATGCCGCAGGCGCCAGAAGAAGGTGTAGGTCGCTCCTCCCGGCCGCAGCTCCCAGCGGACGAAGTTCTTTGCGCGCCACCACAGGTGCCGCGCGATGACGCCCGCCGAGCGCGGCCGCAGCATGAAGTGATCCAGGTTCTCGTTGAAAACGACAAAGCGCGCCGGGCTGAGAACAAAGCCGATCAGCCGCATCGGCCAGTACGGCTGGCGCGGCTGAAGAATGACGGCGGACAGATAAACCCGCTTCCCTCTCAACACGGCTCGTAGGCGCGCCAGGTTCTCCCGGATGCCGCGCGCCGGATGATACGGAATCCACTTCCCCTCCGGCGGCTGGAACTCGCTCATCACGTACAGCGGGAGCGCCGGCGCGAGCCTCTTCATCCGCGCGAGCAGCGCCGGGATCAGGTCCTGCGAGCCGGACCCGAAGGCGACCAGGACCCGGTTGTCGTTCTGGGCCGCCACCGTCAGACCAGGGACTCGACCACCGGGCGAAACTCGCCCTTGCCGAACTGCCGCCACATGTCCAGCGCCTGGGCGCAGAAGGCCGTCGAGACCGGGTTCACAAACGGCAGCAACTCGCCGTTCTTGCGTCCGAACCAGAAGCCGTCGCGAATGCGCGGATCGGTGTGTTCGAACTGGAATTCCGCCGCCCGGGACGCCTCGAATTCCGCCGCCGCGCGGTCCAACGGCGCCACCCCCAGGGCCGCGTAGTACAGCCGCGCGCGCAGCAGTTGCGCGTAGACGTCGGAGCGCTCGAAGGCGGGAGCGATGGCGCGCAGCTCCGCGGCCACCCGCGCCAGCGCCTCGCGGGCCGCGGCGGCGCACTCCGCCCGCCCGGCCAGAGGAAGCAGGCCTTCGAGGAAATACGAATACGCGTGCAGCCGGTCCATCACCTTCTCCCGGTCCGCTTCGCCCGCCAGGAAGCCGGCGTGCGCCGCGCAGGCCGCGGCGGCCGCCCGCTCGTAATGGCCCTCGAACTCCGCCTCTCCGCCCGCGGCGCGCAGTTCGTGCCACGCCAGGGCGGCTTTGAGCTGATAACAACCCGGGCTGCGCGACCAGCGCGCCTCGTACTCCAGCGGAGCCTTGGAGGGAAGAGCGAGAACCGGATGGATCGCCTCCGGCGCGGCGAAATCGCGCGCCATCGAGCGGCCGCAATCCATCGCCGATTCCAGGTACCGGGATTCGCCCGTCGCCCGCCACACGGCCAGCAGCCCCCGCGCGATGATGCCGGAATCGAAAAAATAGGCCAGAGCGGGCCCCGCGCTCCCGTTGGCCGCCCATTCGAAGGGAAACAGGCCCAGACCGCGATCCCAGGCCCGCTGGACCAGGAAGTCCGCCGCGCGCCGGGCGGCGTCCAGATAGGCGCCCCCGCCGGTGCGCTGGTGCAGATAGACCAGCGCTCCCGCGGCATAACCGGTGATTTCGGTTGATACCCGCGCATTCCGCCCCAAGTCGGACCGGTAATACCTTGCGACACCGCCTGTGGATTCCTGGATGCCGGACTGGAGAAGCCATCGGCCGGCGCGTTCAAGAAGAGAAACCGTCATTGCCAAGAACAAACCGCTCCTGCTCACTGTTGAGACAGCGTATGACATTCTAACACCCGAGTCGTTAAGAGGATGTTTTTGTTGACTGGTATTTTGGAGCTTGATACTGTGTTAGCAGTACTAGGAAATGAAACGGATCCCAGGCGGTGCCCTCTGGACCATGGCCGTGGCCGCCTTGCTGGCGGTGCCCGGCGCTCACGCCACTTCTTACCGCCTGGACTATGAAGTCCAGCCGCAGATCGTCGGCGTCACCAGCAGCATTCCCACCGGCACCATCTATGACGCCGGCTCCTTCTACAGCGGCGTCGTCGAGCTGCTGATCACCGACTCCGGCGGGGCCTTCCGTTGTAGCGGCGCGCTGATCTCCGGCGGCTGGACGGTGCTCACCGCCGGCCACTGCCTGGCGGACACCAGCGGCAATCTCGACACCACCCGCGTGCGGGTGGTCTTTCACGGAGACTCGGGCGGCACGGTGGTCTACGACAGCGCGTCCATGTCGATGACCTACGTCCTTTATCCCGGTTACACCGGGGACGTGTACGACGGCGGCGATCTGGCTCTCATCAACCTGTCGCTCGTCGCTCCGGCCGGCGCGGATTCGTATTCTCTCTACACCGGCTCTGGCGAAATCGGACAGACCTACAACGTGGCCGGCTACGGCCGCACGGGCGCCGGCAGCACCGGCTACACCGGCGCCTCCGGCAGCCTTCGCCAGGGCGCCAACCGCTGGGACGGCACCGTGGCCGACATGGTCGCCCTCGGGCTCAACGGCATCTCGGCCAACTCCAACATCCTGATCTCGGATTTCGACAACGGCCTGGAAGCCAACGACGCCTGGGACTACTTCTTCGGCGTCTACTATCCCTCGACCGGCGACACCGAGGTTTCCATCGCGCCCGGCGATTCCGGCGGCCCGAGCTTCCTCGGCGGGCAGGTCGCCGGCGTCAGTTCGTTCCTCCTGCGTCTGTATACCGACACCGGCGCCTCCTCCGATATCGACTCTACGCTCAACGGCAGCTTCGGCGAGTTCAACGCCATGACCCGCGTGTCGTCCTATTCCGACTGGATCTACGCCAACGATGCCGCCGTGCCCGAGCCGGGTTCTTTCGTGCTGGCCGGCCTTGGGCTTCTGGCCTTGAGTTGGCGCCGGCTGCGCCGCTGACGCCTCCCGCCCGCCTGCGGGTATACTCGGAGTTGAACCGAGGTCCGGGATGCGCGTGGCGGCGGGAATCTTCTTCGCGGCACTGCTGGGGGGCCAGGAACAGGCGCCCTCCGGAATCGTGCGCGGCGTTCTGGAAAGCTGGGAAGGGTCGCTGGCGGGCGGCGAGTTGCGCTTCCGCTCCGCCGGCGGACCCCTGCTGGTCTGCGCCTACAACGACAAGACCTACATGGAGCGGGAGCGCCTGCGCATCGCCGTCTCCAGTCTGAAGCCCGGCCAATCCCTGGAGATGGTGACCGACCGCGCCGCTGGGCGCTGCATCGCCCGCACCCTCTACGTGGTCGTGCAACGGCCGGGATCCAGCCTGTCGCCCGACCCGCGCTCCCGTCTGCGCGCCCTCCGCCCCTCCTGGCAGTCGATCGTGCCGCGCGGCGATCTGACCTTCAGCGGCATCGTCCTGCGGATCGCTCCCGAGTCCATCCTTCTGCGGACCCGCTCCGGCGGGCGCAAGACCATTCTGCTGCGCCCCGACACCGGTTTCGTCGCCGAGGGCTGCCGCGTCGCCGACACCGAACTCGATGTGAACACCCGCGTCTTCATCCGCGCCGGCCGCAACTTCGAGGGCCAACTGGAGGCTTATCTCGTAGTTTGGGGCGGGATTCTCCCCGCCCGCTGAGATTCCGATTTCGTGCAACCCTGCGGGCGTTGTAAGCGTCGCATAGCTTGGTATACTGAAGTACTGTAAATGCTTCTGAATCGGCCATGAAGTCTCTTGTCGTCTTCCTCCTGACCGCGGCCTTTGCGCACGCCGCCGATTTCTACACCGGCCAGGCCGCCCGCCTGGTGATCGGCCAGAAGAACTTCACCTCCCAGGAGTCCGGCGCCAGCGACCAGCTCTTGGGCGGGGT
>CAYOTD010000243.1:6209-7523 GCA_964406685.1 uncultured Solibacteraceae bacterium
GGCATCGCCTACGCCAACAACACGCTGTTCGTCACCGACTCGAACCGTCTCGGCGCCTCGCCCACCAACCATCGCGTGCTGATCTTCCGCGACCTGTCCGGCCAGCTTCCCACCTTGCGGGGGGAGATTCCTCCCGACATCGCGCGTTGCCCGGTCTGCACCGGGAAGGCCGACCTGATCCTGGGCCAGCCCGATTTCGCGACCACGCCGGAGCTCTCCCTGTCGGCTTCCGGCCTGCGCCTGCCGCTGGGCGTGGCTACCGATGGGAACGTGCTCGCCGTCGCCGACACCGACAACAACCGCGTCCTGATCTGGCGCAGCATCCCCACGGCGAACGGGCAGCCGGCCGACATCGTGCTCGGTCAGGCCGACATGAAGTCGAACAAGATGCTCCGCCCGCCCTCCGCCTCCTCCCTCGGCGGGCCGCAGGGCGTCTGGATCCAGGACGGCAGGGTCTTCGTCGCCGACACCGCCAACGATCGCGTCCTCATCTGGAACCGGATTCCAACCTCCAACGGGCAGGCCGCCGACCTCGTTCTCGGACAGCCGAACTTCACCACCGAGCCGCCGCAGAACCTGGCGCAGAAGCCCTTGGATCCCAAAGCCACCACGCTGCTCAGCCCCACCTCGGTCACCTCCGACGGCACGCGCCTGCTGGTCAGCGACCTCGGCCACAACCGCGTGCTGATGTGGAACTCGATTCCCACCCAGAACCAGCAGGCGGCCGATCTCGTCCTCGGCCAACCCGACATGGTGACGGCCACCTCCAACAACTCCACTGCGCTGTGCGCCTCCAACGGAACCGACGACGAAGGCAACCCCACCTACCCGGATCGCTGCAAGGCGACCCTCTCGTTCCCGCGTTTCGCCCTTACCGACGGCCGGCGCCTGTTTATCGCCGACGGCGGCAATGATCGCGTCCTGGTCTATTCCACTCTTCCCTCCTACAACGGCGCCCCGGCCGACATCATCCTCGGCCAGATCAATGAAAAAGTGAACCAGGTCTCCGACAGCGCCGAAGAACTCCGCCGCTCCAGCTCCGATTCCCTCCGAACCCCCCTGGCCATGGCCTTTGACGGCTCCAATCTCTACGTGACCGACCCGTTCAACCGCCGCGTCATGGTTTTCTCCGTGGGGGACACCTTCATCACCGCCACCGGCGTCCGCAACATGGCCAGCCGCGAGGTGTACGCGGTGGGCAGCATCGCTCTCACCGGCACCATCACCGAGGGTGACGAGGTCACCATCACCATCACCGGCACCGACCCGGAGTCTGGCGCCGAAATCACGCACGACTACAAGCACAAGGTCCTC
>CAYOTD010000244.1:0-7521 GCA_964406685.1 uncultured Solibacteraceae bacterium
CGATGGACGTCATGCTCTACGCCTTCGCGCTCACCTCCATCGCCGGCGAGTTCGGCCTGAGCGGGTCGGCGGCGGGCGCGGTGGCTTCCGCCACGCTGATCACTTCCGGGCTCGGCGGCGGGTTGTTCGGGTTTCTGGCCGACCGCTACGGGCGCGCGCGGTCCCTCGTCTGGTCGATCCTGGCTTACTCGGTTTGCACCGCGCTCACCGCCACCTCCACCAGCCTGGCGCAGCTTGTGCTGTGGCGCGCGCTGGTGGGCTTCGGGCTGGGCGGGGAGTGGGCCGCGGGCAGCGTGCTGGTGGCCGAGTCGTGGCCGGCCGAACATCGCGGCAAGGCGATCGGCTTCATGCAGGCCGGCTGGGCCATCGGCTATATTCTGGCGGCGCTGCTGGCGGCGGCCGTTCTGCCGCGCTATGGCTGGCGCGCGCTGTTCGTCTTAGGGATACTGCCCGCCCTCGTCACGGTTTGGATCTTCCGCTACGTGCCCGAGCCGCGCCTGTGGAAGGCCAGCCGCGGGGCGCGCGCACGCATCCCCATCACGCGCAACTTTGTGGTGGCCACGCTGCTGACCACCGCCATCCTGTTCGCCTACTGGGGCCTTTTCACGTGGATTCCGGCTTACCTGGCCAGCCCGGTCGAGCGCGGCGGGGCGGGGATGGGCGTGGTCCGTTCGTCGGCCTGGATCGTGCCGATGCAGATCGGGGCGTTTTTCGGATACGTGCTGTTCGGATTTCTGGCGGACCGGTTCGGGCGGCGGCCCACCTTCATCTTCTTTGTGCTGGCCGCGGCGGCGCTGGTGCCCGCCTACGGGCAGTGGGGGCGCATTCCGGCGGTGCTGATGGCGCTGGGGCCGCTGGTCGGGTTCTTCGGGCACGGCTATTTCAGCGTGTTCGGCGCGCTGCTGGCGGAGTTGTTCCCCGCCTCGATCCGCGCCACGGCCCAGGGACTCTGCTACAACATCGGTAGAGCCGCGGGCGGCGCGGCGGCGCCCTTCGTCATCGGGGCGGCGGCCGACCGGCTCGGCATCGGCAGCGCGCTCATGTTGACCTCGGTGTTCTTCGTCGCCGGGGCGCTGCTGATGCTGGCGATCCGGGAGACGCGGGGAGCGGAGTTGGAATGACCATCGACCTCAACTGCGACGTGGGCGAGCGGGACGATATCAAAGAGGACCGCATCCTGGGCGTGGTCAGCTCGGCGAATGTCTGCTGCGGCGCGCACGCCGGAAGCCCCGAGTTGATCGAGCGGACCCTTCGGCTGGCCAAGCAGCGCGGCGTGGCCTGCGGCGCGCATCCCAGCTATCCGGATCGCGAGAACTTCGGCCGCAACCGCATGACGCTGTCTTCCTCCGAGATTGAAGCGACGGTGGAGGAGCAGGTGCGCGCGCTGGCGGTAATCGCAGCCAGGGTGGGCATCGAACTCGGCCACGTGAAGCCCCACGGAGCGCTCTACAACGCCGCCGTCCGCGACGGGATGATTGCCGCGGCCATCGCGCGCGGGGTGGCGCGCTGGAACCGCTCGGCGATCCTGGTCGGTCTGGCGCGCACGCCGATGCTCGACGTCTGGCGCGAGATGGGTTTCGGCGTCGCCGCCGAAGCCTACGCCGACCGCGCCTACGAGCCCGACGGCACGCTCCGCCCGCGCTCGAAACCCGGCGCGCTGATCACCGACCCGATGGCCGCGGCCGGGCAAGCGGTAGCCCTGGCCCGCCGCGGCGACGTCCAGACGATCTGCGTCCACAGCGACACCCCCGGCGCCGAGTGGATCGCCGCCAGCGTCCGTGCGCGGCTGGAACAGGAGGGGATTGTTGTTGCCGCGGTCTGGAGCCAGAATCGTGCGTAATCCACCTTCGTCTACGTTCGGGATGTCTCGCCGGGCCGGTCTCTCCCTGATCCTCGTTTGGGCGTTGCTCCTGATGGGTGCGCGTCCGGCGTGGCCGGACCAGGTCCGGAGCCTCGTGGAGGAGGTCAGCCAGTCCAGTTACACGCACTACTTGAGGAACGTCCTCCATACGCGGGCCGGAGATGACCGGGGGCCCAAGACGGAGCAGCATGACAGGACCCGCCAGCGGATCCTCGGTGCTTTCACCGGGTACGGATTGAAGGCCGGCCTGCACGCGTTCCAATGGCAGGGCGCTACGTACTACAACGTGGCCGGCGTGCTGGAAGGCAAGGTGCGGCCGGATGAGTATTTCGTGATCGGAGCGCACTACGATTCGAAGAGCACACCGGGCGCCGACGACAACGCCAGCGGGGTGGCCGCGGTGCTCGAGGCGGCGAGGGTGGCGTCTCTGCACGACTTCGAATCGTCCATCGTCTTCCTCGCCTTCGATCTTGAAGAGGTCGGACTGCTGGGCAGCAAAGCATGGGCGGCGGACCATGCCGCGGACCGGATCCTGGGCATGGTCGATCTGGACATGATCGCGTTCAACCCGCCGGGGACGACGCACGACCTGATTGCGATCTGTCTCCCCAATGACTCGACGAACTCCACGTGGACCGCGTTTGAGAACGCGGTGCGATGGCATAGCGGCGGCCTGACGCCCGTCTTTGGAGGGATCTCGACCGCCAGCGATCATATGTCGTTCGCGGCCCTGGCGCCGTCCATCCAGGTCATCGAGGCCAGTGTCCGCAGCAACACCAACTATCACAAGCCAACCGATTCGGTGGACACTCCGGACTACATCGACTACGCGTTCGCGTGGCGGGTGACGCGCTCGACCGTCGCCTACCTGGGCGCGCAGGCGTTGGCGTTGCCGGAGACCGAAGGCGAGATGCGCCTGCGCGCGGGCGGCCTGTTGAATTCCGCGAGCTTCGTGACCGGCGTGGCGGCGCCGTCCCAACTGGTCACGCTGAAAGGCTCCGGATTTGTCCAGGGGCCGGAAGCCGGAACAACGGTTACCATCGGCGACAGCCTGGGAGTGCAACGCTCCGCAACGCCCATCTACGTTTCGCCGGGCCAGATCAACCTGGTCATGCCGGAATCGCTCGCCGCCGGGCCGGCCACCGTGACCGTGGCACGCGGCGATGGCGCTCAGCGCTCGGCCGGATTCGTGGTCCGGCCGGTTGCGCCGGGCCTCTTCACGGCGGATGCGAGCGGGTCCGGCGCGGCGGCGGCGGAGGCGGTTCGCGTCGCGCCCAACGGCGCGCAGACGTTGCAGAACCTCTCGGAATGCGCCACCGCCACCAGTGGCCGCGCGCTGCTGATCGATTTCGGCGGCAGTGACGATCGCGTCGTCCTGGTCCTCTACGGAACCGGGATCCGGGGAGGAAGCGGAACCAACGGCGTGCGCGTGACCATCGGCACGCAGGAGTTGACCTGCCAGTATGCCGGCCGTCACCGCAGCTACGCCGGGCTTGACCAGATCAACGTCGAGTTACCGCGGGGTTTTCGGGGGATGGGACAGGTACCGCTCCATCTGACAGTGGACGGTGTCGCGGCAACGCCGGTAACGATCGACTTAGGCCGGAACTAAGAAGACGGACAAAGCGACTTGAACGCCCGCCCCCCTGCGCCCAAGGCGGGTGGCCGGGGCCTGTTCAATCGCCGCCGGCGTTTGTGCGAGGCGGCTACACGACCTTCTTCTGCGCGGCATCCCAGCGGATGGTGCGGCCCTGCTTTAGAGAGAGGTTGGCGAGTTGCATGACCAGGCAGGCCTGGAAGCCGAGTTCGACGGTTCCGGTTGGGGTGGCGCGGGTGCGGACGCATTCCAGGAAGTTGCGGACGTGCGTTGTGGCGGCTTCGTCGAAACCGCCCTGGGAAACCTCCCGAATGGCCGCCTTCTCTTCCTGGCCTTGACGGTAGACGGCGAACTCCTCCCGGCCGACGTCCACTCGCGCCAGGTCGCCGTCCAACTGAATCAGTTGGTCGTTCTTGAGCCGGTAGCGCATGGCGGCGTAGTTGAGAAGAAAGACGGCGAGGAAGTCCTGCGGGTATTGAACAGAGACCGAGACCGTCTCGGGAGTGTCTATCTTTGGTTTCTGGATGCGGTTGGCGCCGGCGGTGACCGAGAGCGGATAGCCGGCGTCCATCAGCATGTGGATGGCGTCGAACATGTGCGCGCCCTGATCGGCGGCGCGCCCGCCCGAGTACTCCGAGTAGAAGCGCCAGTTGGCGAAGCGGTCCGCGTCGAGGGGACGCCGCGGCGCGGGCCCCTGCCACTGCTCCCAGTCCAGGGGGCCGTCGAGCTTTGTGCGGGGGGCGCGCCCCAGGTCGTTGTTGAGCCACCAGGAACGCACCATGCGGATCTTGCCCGCGGTCCCCCCGGCGACGACCTCGTGCGCCTTCCGGTAAAGAGCGTAGCTGCGGCGCTGCATGCCGACCTGCACCACGCTTTTGGATCTGTTGACCGCCTCGATCAGTTCCAGGCCCTGCTCCGGCGTCTGGCACAACGGCTTTTCCACATAGACATCCTTGCCGGCGGCGAGGGCATCGAGCAGCATCCGGTGGTGCCAGTGCTCGGGGGTGGCGATGACCACGGCGGTGAGGCTCCTGTCGTCCAGCAGCGCCTTGTAGTTGCGGTATGCCGTGGTCCCCGGCCCGGCGGCCGACAGGCCGGCCTCGAGGTTCGGTTCATAGACGTCGCAGACCGCGGCCACGCGGGCCCCGGCCTCGGCCTTGAGCTTGTTCACCAGGAAGATGCCTCTGCCGCCGCTGCCGATCAGGCCGATCGTAACCGGCTGCGGTTCCGCCGCCTTGGCGGCAACGACTCCACCGCCACCCAGAACAAAACTCCGCCGGTTGATGCTCATCGTCTCCATCCTTTCGTCCCGTCAAGACCTGATCTTAACTTGAACCTGGAATGAACGCTGCCGCGCCTGCGCAGTCGAGACGGCGCGGCCGCTGGAGGCGGCGTGATACCCTGAGACTTAGTTTTCGTCTCGGGTCCCATGCGCCAACTCCAATACTCCACTCGGGGGGGCATTCGTGTCACCCGCACCGTCTCCAAGGCGCCCTACCGGAAGGGGCTCCGCCACCTGCTGCGCGAACTGGATACGCATCGGGGCATCTATCTCTCTTCCGGATACGAATACCCGGAGCGCTACTCGCGGTGGGACGTCGCCGCGGTGCGCCCGCCGCTGGAGATCCTGGCCTGGGGACGAAGGGTCGAGTTCCGCCCGCTGAATGTGCGCGGCGAGATCCTCAACCAGATGCTGCTGGCCGTTCTCGGCGGCCACCCGCACTGGGAGTCGATCGGGCTTTCCCAGGGCGCGCTGTGCGGCACGCTGAAGCCGCTGCCGCCGCTGTTTCCGGAAGAGGAGCGCAGCAAGCAGCCGTCGGTGTTCTCGGTGCTGCGCGCGCTGATTCACGAGTTCCGCCACCCGAAGGACACGCGCCTGGCCCTGGTAGGGGCCTTCGGCTACGACCTGCTGTTCCAGTTCGACCCCATCCAGTTGAAGCTGGAGCGCGGCCGCCACAAGGACCTGCACCTGTTTCTGTGCGACGACATCTACTTCATGGACCGCAAGAAGGAGACCGTCGAGCGCTGCCAGTACGACTTCGACTACGAGAGCCTGTCCACGCTCGCCATCAACCGCTCCGCCGAACCGGTCCCGGCGCCGCCCGCCGCGCCGCCCGCCGGCGGGATCGTCTCCGATCACACCCCGGAAGAGTACATGGCGAACGTCGAGGCGGTGCGCCGCGGCATGAAACAGGGCGACTACTACGAGGTCGTGCTGCGCCAGACGTTCCGCACGCCCTACTCGGGCAACGCTTCGGAGCTGTTCGAGCGCATCCAGCACGCCAGTCCCAGCCCCTACGAGTTCTTCCTACAGCTCGGCGACGAGCAGTTGATCGGCGCCTCGCCCGAGATGTTCGTGCGGGTGGAGGGAAGCCGGGTCGAGACCTGCCCCATCTCGGGCACCACCCGCCGCACGGGCGACCCGCTGCGCGACGCCGAGAACATCCGCGAGCTGCTGAACTCGGCCAAGGAAGAGTCGGAGCTGACGATGTGCACCGACGTGGACCGCAACGACAAGTCGCGGGTCTCGGTCCCCGGCTCGGTGCGCGTGATCGGGCGGCGGCTGATCGAATCCTACGCCGGCGTTTTCCACACGGTGGATCACGTCGAGGGCACGCTCCAGCCGGGCTTCGATTCCCTCGACGCCTTCCTGACGCACATGTGGGCGGTGACGGTGATCGGCGCGCCCAAGAAAGCCGCCGCGCAGGCCATCGAGAACCTGGAGAAGGACGCCCGCGGCTGGTACGGAGGCGCGGTCGGCATGCTGTCGCTCGGCGGCGACATGAACCCCGGCATCCTGATCCGCACCGGGCACCTGCGGGACGGCGTGGCCGCCTACCCGGTGGGCGCGACCCTGCTCTACGACTCGGTCCCGGCCAGCGAGGAACAGGAAACCCGCCTGAAGGCCACGGGCTTCTTCCGCGCCATCGGCGGCCTCCCCGCGGCGGGCGCCAAACCCGCGCCGCGCCCGCAGGTGGGCCGGGGCGTCAAGCTGCTGCTGGTGGACAACGACGACTGCTTCATCCACACGCTGGCCAACTACGCCCGGCAGACCGGGGCCGAGGTGGTGACCTACCGGGCCGGCCTGCCGCTGGATCTGATCGAGCGGATCGCACCCAGCCTGATCCTGGTGTCGCCCGGGCCGGGGCGTCCCGAGGATTTCGGCGTTCCCCAACTGGTGCGGCACGCGGCGGCGAAGGGAATTCCGGTGTTCGGGGTCTGCCTGGGGTTGCAGGGCACGGTGGAGGCCTTCGGGGGCGAGTTGGGCGTGCTCGACTACCCCATGCACGGCAAGCCGTCGCTGGTAACGCACGACAACAAGGGAGTCTTTGAGGGGCTCCCGTCGCCGTTCCGGGTGGGGCGCTACCATTCCCTGTTCGCGAAGAGGGACCGCCTGCCGGCCTGTCTGGAGGTGTCGGCCGTCTCCGACGACGCCGTGATCATGGGCGTGCGGCACCGCCAGTTGCCCATCGAGGCGGTGCAGTTCCATCCCGAATCGATGCTCACTCTCGAAGGGGAGTGCGGGCTTCGGCTGATGGAGAACGTGGTGCGTACCTTAGGACGAGCTATGTCCAGTACGGGGAGGGTATAGTACTAAAACCGGCGGCCATTGCCGGCCGCCAATGTCAGGGAGATACTGGATTCATCCAATGGAAATCACCGACCTCCTCTTCCTGGCGATCTGGATTGTGCTGGCCGTCATCCTGAGCGATAACGGCGGCGGCGGACGCCGGGCGCGCGTGCCGGCGTTGTAGAGCCGATGCCGAGCGTCATCGTCGTCGGCGGCGGACTGGCCGGCATGGCTTCCGCCGCAGCGCTCGCCTCCGCCGGATGGCAGGCGGAACTGATCGAGGCGCGGCCCTTCCTTGGGGGCCGCGCCGCTTCTTACGCACTTCCCACCGGTGAACTCATCGACAACTGCCAGCACATTCTGCTGCGCTGCTGCGTCAACCTGCTGGATTTCTACCAGCGGATGGGCGTGGCGGACAAGGTGCGGTTCCATCGTGAGTTTCACTTCCTCGAACCCGGCGGGCGGCGCTCGACGCTGCGCGCGGGGTGGCTC
>CAYOTD010000245.1:0-7503 GCA_964406685.1 uncultured Solibacteraceae bacterium
CCCCGGCAGCCCGGCGGTGAGCTTCTGGATCACCTCCCGCTTGCGCGGCTCGTAGTTGTAGTTGACATACGGCCAGCCTTCGACGTCCTTGGCCGGATGGGTGAAGACCAGCCGCACCTTGGCCTTGTCCGTCGGAGCGGCCAACGCGCTCGACGAACAAACTGAGCACGCCGCGCACCCGGCGCAGGCCCCCAGGAAGCCGCGCCGCGACAGGCGCGCCGGACTATCAATGACGGGAAGCATCGACATAGAATCCACTCCTATACTCCGGTCTGAAACCGACCAACATCATATCCCATCGCCCGGCGCCGCGCGGAGGGCGTGCTATCTTCGAGGTTCAGCCCTATGGCCGGCGCGGAAGCTCGCTACAGCCTCAAGGAAGGCCCCTACAGCAGCCATTCCCTGCTGGTCGGATCGCTCCCCCCCCAGGGCGCGGGCCGCACCGTGCTCGACTTGGGCTGCGCCGGCGGCTACCTCGCCGCCATTCTGGCCGCCCGCGGCTACCGCGTCACCGGCGTCGAGCGGCCGGGCGGCACAGCCGAAACCTTCCCGCCCGAAGTGACCCTCATCCATGCCGATCTCGACGCCGGCCTGCCCGCGCTCGACGGCCGCTTCGACTATGTTCTCTGCGCGGACATCCTCGAACACCTCCGGGACCCGCGCCGGCTGCTGGAGCAGATCCGCGGCGTGCTGGCCCCCGGCGGCGTGCTGATAGCCTCCCTGCCCAACAGCGGCAACCTCTCCTACCGCTTGACCGTTCGGGCGGGGCGCGTCCCCCGCCACGACCGCGGCCTGTTCGACCGCACGCACCTGCACTTCTGCATGTGGGCCAACTGGGTGGAGTTGCTGGCCTCCGCCGGCTACACCCTTCAGGACTGCCGGCCCACCGGCATCCCCGTCTCACTGGCATTCCCGAGGTTCGCCGATTCCCTTTGGATTCGCGCCGCCGAGCGGTTATCCTACGAAATGGCCCGATTCTGGAAAACGATGTTCGCCTACCAGTTTGTCGTGACGGCCCGCCCGGAGGCGCCCCGCCCGTGAGCGCCCGGAGCAAGATCGTCGTCGTCATGCCGGCCTACAATGCCGCCAAGACCCTCCACATGACCTATGCCGAGTTGCCGCGCGATGTCGTGGACCTGGTCATCGTGGTCGACGACGGCAGCTCGGACGAGACCGCCCGCATCGCGCGCGACCTCGGCCTGGAGCTTTTTGTTCACAACCGTAACTACGGCTACGGGGCCAATCAGAAGACCTGTTACCGCGAGGCGTTGAAGGCGGGGGCGGACATCATCGTCATGGTCCACCCCGATTACCAGTACGACCCGGCGCTGCTCCCCGAAATCGTCCGCCCCATTCAGCAGGGCGAGGCGGACGTCGTGCTCGGCTCGCGCCTGCTCGGCGGCCACCCGATGAAACAAGGCATGCCGTGGTGGAAGTATGTTGCCAACCGCTTCCTGACCGGTCTCGAGAACCGTGTCTTCGGCCTCCGGCTGGCCGAGTATCACACCGGTTACCGCGCTTACTCGCGCGAGGCCCTGGAAGCGGTCAACGTCGAGATGAACTCGGATAACTTCATCTTCGACCAGGAAATCATGGCCCAGTTCGTCGAGCTGAAGCTGCGCATCGCCGAGGTTCCCGTGCCCACGCGATACTTCCCCGCGGCTTCCTCGGCTTCGTTCCTGCAAAGCTCCGTCTACGGCCTGTCGATTCTCTGGCTGCTGGCGCGCTACCTGCTGCACCGCTGGGGACTGGCTCCCAGCCGGCAGTTCCAAAGCCTGCGGCGGCGCTACGTCAACGCCGCCGGAGACACCCGGTGAAGCGCCGTCACTGGATCGTTCTCGACGCCGCCGCCATCTTCTTCCTGGCCGTGGCGCTGGTGGGACCGTGGCTGCGCCTCAAGTACCTGGACAACTGGTCGTCCATCGAGAGCACCTTCATCGCCGACGCCCGCTTTCTCCAGGGCCACCTCCCCCATCCCGGCTGGCAACCCAACTGGTACTGCGGCACGCGTTGGGATTACATCTATCCCCCCGCCCTGCGCTACGGCTCGGCGCTGATCTCGAAAGCGCTGGGCGTGATTCCGGCCAAGGGCTACCACATCTACACCGGCCTGTTCTACTGCCTGGGCATCGCCGGCGTGTACCTGCTGGCGCGCCTCGGCGCCGGCTCGCGCGCCGCCGGGTGGCTCGCCGCCGCGGCCACCGCAACCCTGTCGCCGGCCTTCCTCTTCATCGACGTCTACCGTAAAGAGGCCCAGACGGTTCACTGGTTGCCGCAGCGGTTGAGCGTCCTGGTGCGCTACGGCGAGGGGCCGCATATGTCCGCCCTCGCCGTGCTCGGCCTGGCGCTGGCCGCGGCCTGGTTCGGCCTGCGGAAACGACGCCTGGTAGCCCTGGCCCTGGCGGCGGCCCTCAGCGCGCTGGTGGTCGCGAACAACTTCTATGGCGCCACCGCCCTCGCCGTCTTCTTCCCCATCCTGGCCTGGGCCGTCTGGCTGGGCGAACAGGACGCGCGCCTCTGGTTGCGCGCGGCGGCCATCGCGGCCCTGGCCTGGGGGCTCACCGCGGCTTGGCTGACGCCTTCCTACATGCGCGTCACCCTCGACAACCTGAAGCTGGTCTCGCAGCCGGGCAACAACTGGTCGCGCGCCCTGGCCGCCGCCGCCGTGGCGTTGTTCGCCTGGGCGAGCTGGCGTTGGGCCAAGGCCCGGCCGCAGCGTTCGTGGGCGGTGTTCGTCCTGGGATCGCTCGTCTTCTTCTCGCTGAACGTTCTCGGGCATCACTTCCTCGGCTTCCGCGTGACCGGTGAGCCGCTGCGCCTGGTGCCGGAACTGGACCTGGCGATGATCCTGGCGGCGGTCGAGGCGCTGCGCCTGCTTTGGGGCCGGTCATGGGTCCGGCGCGGCGCCGCCATCGCGGCCGCCGCCGCGGCCTTCTCCTGCGCCTGGCCCTACCTGAGCCATGCCTGGACGCCCTTCGTCCGCGACATCTACTTCGACCGCCGCGTCGAGTATCGCGTCCCCGATTGGCTGGCGAAGAACATGCCCGCCTCGCGCGTCCTGGCCACCGGTTCGGTGCGCTTCTGGCTCAACGCCTGGCACGATCTGCCGCAGGTGGGCGGCGGCTCCGAGCAGGGCCTCATCAATCAGAACGTCATCGCCGCGATGTGGCAGATCACCGGCGGCGATGATCCCCAGCCGTCCATCGAATGGCTGCAATGCCTGGGGGCCGACGCGGTGATCGTCAGCGACAAGGAATCCGAAGAGATCTACCACGATTTCCTCCACCCCCGGAAGTTCGACGGCAAACTGGATGTGCTCTGGGACGACCACAAGGGAAACCGCGTCTACCGCGTCCCCCGCCGCTGGACGGCGCTGGCGCGCGTGGTCGGCCGCGCGGCCTCTCAACGGCTCCATCCTCCAGCGGGCGGCGAAGAGGCGGCTGCGGTGCGCGCCTACGCCGATCTGGTCGAGCGCGGACCCGATGCCCCCGCCGATCTGCGCCGCGAAAGCCTCACCTCCATCCGCCTGCGGGCGCGGCTCGCCTCCGGCCAGAGCCTGCTCGTGCAGGAGACCTTCGACCCCTACTGGCGCGCCTATGAAGGCAACCAGCGGCTTCCCGTGCACAAGGACGCCATGGGTTTCATGCGCATCGACGCGCCCCCCGGCGATCGCGATATCCTGCTTGTGTTTGAGACGCCGCTGGAAAACCGCGCCGGGCGCGTCATTTCGGCGGCATCGGGGCTGCTGGTGCTGGGTCTGATGGGAGTCGGCATCCGGCGCAAGGAGGCACGAAACTGAAGCGGCGCGACTGGCTTTTTGACTTGGCCGTCGTCCTGGGACTGTTCACTCTGAACGTCTGGTTGAACTGGCCCCTGTTCGTGCCGGGCGAGTTGCCCTTCCGCGGTTCGATCGGCTCCGGCTACGCCTCCATGGCGCGCTTCGTGGCCGGGCACCCCAGCCCCTGGGGCTGGAACCCCACTCAGTATTGCGGCCTGCCCACGCTCAACACCTACCTGCCGGCGCTGATCTACCTGGCCGCTTTGCTGGATCGCTTCTTCCCCACCGACGCCGAGTACACCTGGCGGCTGCTGACCGCGATCTTCACCTGTCTCGGTCCCTCCACGCTCTATCTCTTCGTCCGCTACTTCACACGCAGCCGTGCCTGGGCGCTGGCCACCGCCCTTGTGACCGTGTTTCTCTCGCCCGCCTACGGGCTGATCCACACCATCGACAAGGACCGCGGCCTGGTGCAGCTTCCCTGGCGCGTCCAGGTCTTCGCCAAGTACGGCGAGGGACCCCACAACACCGGTCTCACCCTCCTCCCCCTGGCGCTGATCGCCGCCTGGGTGACGGCCACAGGCCGCCGCTACTGGCAACTGTTCCTCTGCGCCCTGCTGCTGGCCTTCATCACGCTCACCAACTGGGTGGCCGCCCTCGCCCTCGCCTGGTGCTGTCTGGCGCTGTTGGTCGCCGGGTTGGGCGCGCACGATTTCCGCCCCCGGCGCCTGCTGGCGGCCGCGGGACTGGCCTACCTGCTGGCGTCTTTCTGGCTCACTCCGACCCTGGTGCGGACCATCGCTTTCAACTGGCCCACCGACTCGTTCGGCTACAAGCTTCGCCCCGAACAGGTGGCCCTGCTGGCCGCCCTCCCGGCCGGATTGCTCGTGCTGCGTCTTCTGTTCCTGCGCCTCAAACAGAACCACTACCACTGCTTCCTCGCGCTCGCGGTGTTCGGCTTCGCTTGGGTGACGCTGGTCTACTACTGGACGGGCCACGATGTGATCCCCGAATCGCGCCGGTATGCCATCGAATTCGAGCTGTTCCTGATCGTCCTCGGCATGGAACTGCTGCGGCAGGCGGTGACCCACGGCAATCGCGGCCACGCGGCCTGCGCCCTGGTCATGGCGGCGGGACTGGCCGCGGCCGGCGCGAAGCAGTTCTTCGACACCGCCACCAAGCCGGACGACCGCTGGCTGCCGGTTCCGCGCGAGGCGACGGTGGAATACCGGCTCGCGCAATGGCTGGAGGATCACAAGCCCGCCGGCCGCGTGTTCGCCAGCGGCGGCCTGCGTTTCCGTCTAAACTCCTGGTTCCACCTCCCGCAGGTGGGCGGGACCTTTGAAACGGGACTCCGCAACCGCGTGCCCCTGCACTTCGCCTACCAGATTCGCACCGGCATCGGGAGCAAGCCGGGAGCCGACGGCGCCGACGCCGTGCTGCAACTCAAGGCGATGGGAGTCGAGTACGTCGTGGTTCACGGCCCCAAATCGGAGGAGTACTACCGCGATGTGGTCCACGCGGCCAAATTCGAAGGCGTGCTGGAGCGGGTCCACTCGGATGGCGACAACCGGATCTACCGCCTGCCCTTCCACTCCTACGCCCACCTGATGCGGGTCGACGAGCTGCCCATCCACCACCACCCCTACCGGCTGCCGCCCTACGTCGCGGCGATGGAGGATACCGCCCGCCCGCGCCTGCGCGCGCAGTGGAGTGGTCCCAACGAACTGCGCCTCCAGGGACCCGTTCCGGCGGGCTACTGCGTAGTGGCCCTGGTCAACTACGACCCCGGCTGGAGCGCCCAACAGGACGGCCGCCCCATCTCGCTCGAAGCCACCAGGCTAGGAGCAATCCTCGCCCATGCCCAACCCTCGGCCGGCTCCGTAATCGTCCTCCGCTACGCCGCCCCCGCCGAGCCCCGAATTATGGCCGCCGTAAGCGCCCTGGCCTGGCTCCTGGCCCTGGCCGCCCTCTTCCGCCGCCGCCGGCCAACTCTCAGCAAATCGCCCCCAGCCACCGCACCGGAAAACTAGCCGCCAGCGCGTTAGCCAGCCGTTCATCGGCGGTGAGCAGCGCCGCCCCCGAGGCCACCGCCAGGGCGACATACATCCCGTCGTACACCGTCCGGTCGTAGGCCCAGGCAATGGCGAAAGCGTCTTCCAGCAGCGGGGCGGAAGGCGCCGTGGGCAAGTTCCTGCCGGCCAGCGCCGCGATAGCCTCCTCCGCCGTGGCGCGCGAGATCCGCTTGAGGCGCACCGACTTCCAGAGGATGTTGCCGCACTCCGGCCAGAACAGGTCCGGCACAAGCAGCCGCAGCCGCCCCTGCGAATAGTCGCGCAGAACCGCCAGCGCCTCCTCCGCCAGGGGCTCCTGCGCCGGCGGCAGAAACCACTTGGCCGCCACGCTGGCGTCCAGCACGAAGCGGTTCACCGCAGCCGGTCCTCCCGCTGGATCTGCTCGGCGGCCGGGAACGGACCGGAAGACCGCGACCGCCGCGCGCGTATCCGCCGGACGCGGGAGAGGAACTCGCGCCGGTGGGCCAGCTCGCGCGCCGTCGGCACGTTCTCTTCCAGCAGCGCGATCACCTCGGCCGCCAGCGACTTGCGGTGGCTCCGGGCGCGGTCGCGCAAGGCGCCGTACAGCTCCTCGGGCACATTTTCCACATAGAGGGTCGGCATTGGAATTCCCTAGGAAAAGTCTAGCATGCATTCGGCCCCCGGAGGCGCTACCATGGGATCTGCCGAATGAAGAAGCCCAAGCGCGACTCCCTCCGGTTGCTCGGCGCGGCGTGCCTGTCCGCCTACCGGAACAACTGCCTCGGCATCGCCAAGGGCGCGGCCTATTCTTCCCTGCTCGCCTTCTTCCCCGTGCTGACCACCATCGCCGCCATCCTGGTCCAGGCCAATGCCGGCGCGGTGTCGCGCACCCTCGCGCGCCTGCTGTTCGAGGCCGTGCCCCCGGGCACCGAGGGGTTGCTGTTGCAGAACTTCATCGAAGCCGGCCCAAAGCCGGTGTCGATGCTGGTCACCGCGGCGCTGGTGGCCGCCTGGGCCGCCTCGGGCGTCATGATGAGCCTGATGGAAGGGTTCCGCGCCGCCTACGGCGTTAAGCAGGGCCGCTCGACGGTGGCCCAGCGCGCCATGGCCCTGTTCCTGGTGTTGATCTCGGCCATCCCCGCCATCCTCGCGTCGGCGGCCATCGTCTCCGGCGCCCGTAGCGAGCAGATCGTGTTGTTCTGGCTGGGCCTGCTGCCCGCCGGAGAGCAACTGCGCGGCGGCGTCCAACTGGCGGGCCAGATCCTGCGCTACGGCGTCGCCCTGATCACCATCGTGCTGGTGACCGGCGCCCTCTACTACTTCGGCCCCAACCGCCCCCGCAAGCGCTGGCGCACCGTCTGGCCCGGCTCCCTTCTCGCCACCTTCGGCTGGCTGGTAGCCACCGGCATCTTCGCCTGGTATGTGCGCAACATCGCCACCTACAACGTCCTCTACGGAAGCATCGGCGCGGTGGTGACCTTCCTGGTCTGGACCTACGTGCTGGCCGTGGTCGCCCTGATCGGCTGCGAATACAACGCCCGCCGCGAAGCCGCGCGCTAATCCCGCGACAGCATCACGGACAGCCGCTCCACGAGGCCGCCGGATTCCGGCTTCCAGCCGGTCTTGAGCAGATCCCCCTCGCCCAGCCGCTCCATCCACCGGAGCACTCGCCTCGCCTTGGCCGCTTTC
>CAYOTD010000246.1:0-4402 GCA_964406685.1 uncultured Solibacteraceae bacterium
GGCCGGGACGCCGGTGAGAATCGCGGGCCGCACGGTGGCGCGCTGCCGCTGGCCGCCGGTCAGCAGCTTCCCTCCCTGGCGGACGGCCTCGGTGATCCAGTCCTCCACGCGCGCGGCCTCCTTTTCGGTGATCAGCGAGGAGACGTCGGTCGACTCCTCCAACGGGTGGCCGAGGCGCAGGCCCTCGGCCGCGGGCACGAACCGCTCCAGGAACCGCGCGGCGATCGACTCGTCGACGAGAATCCGCTGCACGGAGATGCAAACCTGCCCGCTGTTGGCGAAGCTCCCCACCACGGCGCGCGGCACGGCGGCGTCGAGATCGCAATCCGGTTCCAGCACGAGAGCGGCGTTGCCGCCCAACTCCAGCGTCACCCGCTTCATGCCCGCCGAGGCGCGGATTCCCATGCCCACCTCGGCGCTGCCGGTGAAGGTGATCATGGCGACATCGGGACTCCGCACCAGCGCATCGCCGATGACGGAGCCTTCGCCGGTAACGACGTTGTAGGCGCCGCGCGGCGCGCCCGCCTCTTCCACGGCGCGCGCCAGGCGCAGGGCGCTGAGCGGGGTCATGCCCGCCGGTTTATGCACCACGGCGTTCCCGCCGGCGAGGGCGGGGGCGATCTTGTGCAGTCCCAGGTTCAGCGGGAAGTTAAAGGGCGTGATGGCGCCGATGACGCCCAGCGGTTCGCGCACGGTCATCGCCAGGCGGCCCTTGCCGGTGGGAGCGGCGTCGATGGGCACCACCTCACCGCGCAGCTCGCGCGCCGCCACCGCCGCCGCGATGAGGGTCTGCACGCTTCGCTCGGCCTCGCCGCGTGCCTCCTTGATCGGCTTGCCGGTTTCGCACGCCACCAGCCGCGCGAACTCGGCCAGGTCGCGCCGCACGATGGCCGTGATCCGTTCGAGCAGCTCCGCGCGTTCGCAGTTGGTGAGCCCGCGCATGCGGCGCGCGCCGGTCTTGGCCGCATCGATAGCTCGAGCGACAAGTGCCGGATCGGCCTTAAACACCTCGCCCACACGCGCGCCGTCATAGGGCAGGGTGATGGGTTGTCTCTCGCCGGCCGCGACCCACTCGCCGCCGATGAACATGGGGGATGGTTCCACGCCTCATTGTCCCACCGGCCATCGCGTTGCGCGGCGCCGCCTATCGAGTGCCCGCAGGCTGCATTCGAACTCCTGATCCGCCAGGGCGGAAATCACTTCGGCTCGACGATCTTCAAGGCGGGGAACGCTGTGCGGTAACCGCGGTTGTCATTCGCCGCGGAGTTCCCGGACCCAGCGGACCACGGCGTCCTTGCCGGATCCAAGACCTGGATTGCCGATTCCGCGGAATCCCTCGAACGGGCTATGCGCGCGGAGCGGGCGCACTCGCACCCCGCCCCTGGAGCTTTCAAACAGCACCTTGTCGCCGGGGTGAATGCCTAGAAGGCGCCGGATCTCTTTTGGAAGGGTGATCTGACCCTTGCTTGTGACCTTGGCCTGTTGCCGCATGGCGGGAACCTCTCCTAACCTTACCTTGCGGCTCCTTACTCAGACTTTCCCTGGCGAGTGAATCTCCTGCAAACTCCACACGCGCACCGGGTCCTGGCGGCGGGAGGCGATGGCTTCCACCGCCGCGCCGGCCGCGCTCATCGTGGTGATGCAGGGGACGCGATAGGCGATGGCGGTGCGGCGGATGATGCGTTCGTCGCTGAACGAGGACGCTCCGGCCGAGGTGTAGATGGCCAACTGAAGCTGGCCGGCCTTCATCAGGTCGACGGCGTTCGGCCGGCCTTCGTTCACCTTGAACACCTTGCGGCACTTCAGGCCCGCCGCGGCCAGGGCCGCCGCCGTCCCGCGGGTGGCGGCAAGCTGGAATCCCAGCCAGGCGAAGCGCTGCGCCAGTTCGACGGCGTTGGTCTTGTGACGGTCGTTGACGCTGAGGAAGACCATGCCCTTGTCAGGCAACGGCGTGCCGGCGCTCAACTGTGCCTTGGCGAAGGCCTCGCCGAAGTTCGTTCCCACGCCCATCACCTCGCCGGTGGAACGCATCTCGGGCCCGAGGGCCGGGTCCACGCCGGGGAACTTGTTGAACGGAAAGACCGGCGACTTGACGAAGTACTGCGGCGCCGGCAGCACGCCCGAGATCCGCCCGCCCGTCAGGTGCTTGAGATCGGTCAGCTTCCGGCCTAGCATCAGCCCCACGGCGACCTTGGGCAGCGGCACGCCGGTGGCCTTGCTCACGTACGGCACCGTGCGCGAGGCGCGGGGGTTCACTTCGAGCACGTAGACTCTGCCGTCCTTGATGGCGTACTGCACGTTCATCAGGCCGACGACGTTCAGCGCGCGCGCCAGCTTGACGGAATACTCCTCGATGGTGGCCAACTCGCGCGGTCCGATGGAAAAGGAGGGCAGCACGCAGGAGCTGTCGCCGGAGTGGATACCGGCCTCCTCGATGTGCTCCATGATGCCGGCGATCAGCACATTCTCGCCGTCACCCAGCGCGTCGACGTCCACCTCGGTGGCGTCTTCCAGGAAGCGGTCGATCAACACCGGCCGCTCCTGCGAGAAGACCACGGCTTCGCGCATGTAGCGGCGCACCGTCTCTTCGTCGTAGGCGATCGCCATGGCGCGCCCGCCCAACACGTAGCTTGGCCGCACCAGCACCGGGTAGCCGATGCGGCCCGCCGCGGCGCAAGCCTCCTCGACGCTGGTCGCCGTGCCGCTTTCGGGAGCCGGGATGCCAAGATCGTCCAGCAGCTTGCCGAACAGCTTGCGGTCTTCGGCCAGATCGATGTTCGCCGGATCGGTGCCGATGATGGGCACTCCCGCGCTCTTGAGCGGCAATGCCAGGGTGAGCGGCGTTTGCCCGCCGAACTGCACGATCACGCCGTCGGGCTTCTCGGTGTCGTAGATGTTCAGCACCTCTTCCAGCGTCAGCGGCTCGAAGTACAGCCGGTCGCTGGTGTCGTAGTCGGTCGAGACCGTCTCCGGGTTACAGTTGACCATAATCGACTCGACGCCGAACGACTGCAAGGCGAACGACGCGTGGCAGCAGCAGTAGTCGAACTCGATGCCCTGGCCGATGCGGTTCGGCCCGGCGCCCAGGATCATGACCTTCTTGCGATCGCTGGGCTCGGCTTCGCAGTCGCGCTCATAGCTCGAGTAGAGGTACGGCGTAAAGCTCTCGAACTCGGCGGCGCAGGTGTCGACGCGGTTGAACACGGCCGCGATGCCAGCCTGCTTGCGGCGCGCGCGCACCGTGCCGGCGTCGGTCTTCCACAGCCGCGCCAGGCGGTTGTCGGAAACCCCATCGCGCTTGGCGCGCCTGAGCATCTCGCGCGGCACGCTGTCGAGAGACTCGGCGGCGAGCGTCTTCTCCAGGTCCACCATTTCCTTGAGCTGGGTCAGGAACCAGGGATCGATCTGGGTCAACTCCTGCACCTGCGCCACCGTATAGCCGCGTTCGAAGGCGAACCGCAGGTAGCCCAGCCGCTCCGGGGTGGGCGTGATCAGCCGTTGTGGGATCAACTGCTCCTCGTAGATCTCGGCCGCGGACGACTTGCCCGTCTCCAGGCTGCGAATGCCCTTGCCGAGAGCCTGCTTGAAGGTGCGGCCGATGGCCATCACCTCGCCCACGGATTTCATCTGCGTGCCGAGCACCGGCTCGGCGCCGGGGAATTTCTCGAACTGCCAGCGCGGGATCTTCACCACCACGTAGTCGATGGTGGGCTCGAAACAGGCCGGCGTCTTGCGCGTGATGTCGTTCTTGATCTCGTCCAGCCGGTACCCGACGGCCAGCTTGGCCGCGATCTTGGCGATGGGGAAGCCCGTGGCCTTGGAGGCCAGGGCGGAACTGCGCGAAACGCGCGGGTTCATTTCGATGATGACCATCCGCCCGTTCTCCGGGTGGATGGCGAACTGCACATTCGACCCGCCCGTATCCACGCCAATCTCGCGCAGGCAGGCTAAGGCCCCATCGCGCATCATCTGGTATTCGCGGTCGGTGAGGGTTTGCGCGGGCGCCACCGTGATCGAGTCGCCGGTGTGCACGCCCATCGGGTCGAAGTTCTCGATCGAGCAGATGATGATGGCGTTGTCGGCCAGGTCGCGCATCACCTCCAGCTCGAATTCCTTCCAGCCGAGCGCGCTCTCTTCAATTAGCACTTCATGCACCGGGGAAAGATCGAGGCCGCGATCCAGGATCTCCTCGAGGTCTTCCCGGTTGTAGGCGATGCCACCGCCCGAGCCCCCCAGGGTGAAGCTCGGCCGCAGGATTACCGGATAGCCGATGCGATCGGCGAACTCGGCGCCACCGGCCAGGCTGTTGACGAGCTGCGATTGCGGGGTCTCGAGGCCGATCTTGCGCATCGCGTCTTTGAACAGCAGCCGGTCCTCGGCCTTCTTGATCGCGTCGAGCTTG
>CAYOTD010000246.1:4412-7432 GCA_964406685.1 uncultured Solibacteraceae bacterium
TTCCACGCCGTACTTGTCGAGGATGCCGGCTTCGGCGAGGGCCACGGAGAGGTTCAGGCCGGTCTGGCCGCCCACGGTGGACAACAGCGCGTCGGGACGCTCCTTGCGGATCACCTCTTCGGCGAACTCCAGGCTCAGCGGCTCGACGTAGGTCCTGTCGGCCAGCTCCGGGTCGGTCATGATGGTGGCCGGGTTGGAGTTGACCAGGGTCACCTGGTAGCCGTCGGCCCTCAGCGCCTTGCAGGCCTGCGTGCCCGAGTAGTCGAACTCGCACGCCTGGCCGATGATGATGGGGCCGGAACCCACGATCAGGATGCGGTGGAGGTCGTTTCGTCTGGGCATCGTCGTTCCGGCTCAGCCTCGTTTCCAGTCCGTCATGAGCTTCACGAAATCGTCGAACAGGTAGCGGGAGTCATGCGGTCCCGGCGCCGCTTCGGGATGATACTGCACGCAGAAGGCCGGGTGCGAGCGGTGGCGGAAGCCTTCGAGGGTTCCGTCGTTCAGGTTGATATGGGTCAGCTCGACCTCGTTGGCATTCAGCGAATCCGGGTCTACCGCGAAGCCGTGGTTATGCGAGGTGATCTCGACCTTGTTGGTCACCTGGTTCAGCACCGGGTGGTTGGCGCCGCGGTGGCCGAACTTCAGCTTGTATGTGCGCCCGCCGAGGGCCAGGCCCAGAATCTGGTGCCCCAGGCAGATGCCGAACACCGGCAGCTTGCCAACCAGCTTGCGCACCTGCGCCGCCTGGAACTCGAGCGGCTCGGGATCGCCGGGTCCGTTGGAGAGGAACACGCCGTCGGGTTTGAGCGCCAGGACGTCCTCCGCCGCCGTGCCGGCGGGGACGACGGTGACGCGGCAGCCGACGTGGACCAGCCGGCGCAGGATGTTGAGCTTGATCCCGAAGTCGTAGGCCGCCACGTGGAAGCGGGGTTCGGCCGCGGCGCCGGTGTGTTCGGAGGGCGAGCAGGCCGCCACCCCGGAGGTCCATTCATAGCTCTGTTTGGTGGAGACCTTCGGCGCCAGCGCCAGGCCGGCCATGGAGGGAATCCGGCGCGCTGTCTCGACGAGCGCTTCCGGGTGCTCACCGCGCGAGGAGACCACGCCGCGCATCACGCCGCGCGAGCGCAGGTGACGGACCAGGGCGCGGGTGTCGATCTCGGCGATCACCGGGATGCCGTGTTCGGCCAGGAACCGGTCGGCTTCCTGCTCGGATCGCCAGTTGGAGGCCAGCGGCGAGAACTCCCGCACCACGAGACCTTCAATGTAAGGCCGGCCGGATTCGCTGTCGGCCGCGTTGGCGCCGTAGTTCCCGATCTGCGGATACGTCAGCACGACGATCTGCCCGGAATAGGAGGGATCGGTGAAGACCTCCTGGTAGCCGGTAATGGCGGTGTTGAACACCACCTCGCCGCTCGACTGTGCGCGCGCACCAAAGGCGCGGCCCTCGAAGATCGTCCCATCTTCCAGGGCGAGGACTGCTTTCTCCAATTCGACGCTCCTGTTGAGTGTAGCTACACGCTGGCCCGGCCAGCCACGGAAGGTGTAACCCCTATTTGAGCATTTCAAGGGCGGGCGGTTCAACTCAGGGGACGGCCGCCCGGTGGCTACGTTCCCTGATCTTCGGGCGGCAGGATCGAGGCGATCTGATCGCGCAGGCGAGGTGCCTGCCTGCTGGCCGCCAGCCAAACCTCCGACCAGTCGATGCCAAAATAGGCGTGGACCAGGATGTTCCGGAAGGCGGCGATCTTCGGCCACGGGATTCCAGGATGAGCCGCCTTCAACTCCGGCGATACGCGGGCACACGCTTCCCCAATCGTGGTCAACTTCTGAACCACGGCGCTGCGAACGATCTCGTTGCATTCGAACATGGAGGAATCGAGCCCTGCGATGAAGGCGGAGATGTGGTCCGCGGCTTCGACAGTATCCCGTAGGTAGAGGTCGTCACGCCGCATAGATTGCGCGAGCTTCACGTAGGATCGAGTCGCGGATGGTTTGCTTCAGGCCGCGCTTGGACACGAGATCAACCCGGCGACCCAACAACTCCGAAAGATCCAACATGAGGCCGGCGTGCTCCAGCAGGCCGATCTCGGCATCCGGTTGGAACTCGACCAGCAGGTCGACGTCGCTGTCCGGTCTCAGCGCACCGCGGGCCGCGGAACCGAAAACGGAGAGCTCCCGCACGTGATACCTCTGGCAGATCTCGGCGAGCCTGATGTCGTCGACCGGCACCGTCCCAACGGGAATCATGCCTTCAGTCCACCTCTGCCGCGGGAACCGGCAACCTGTGCGGTAGAATGAAGTTTAGCCCACATGCGCAATAAGATACGGTCGACGACGATTC
Source organism: uncultured Solibacteraceae bacterium (assembly GCA_964406685.1). Taxonomy (GTDB): domain Bacteria; phylum Acidobacteriota; class Terriglobia; order Bryobacterales; family Bryobacteraceae; genus JACQZT01. The sequence continues at coordinate 6,754 of CAYOTD010000246.1, forward strand.
TCGCCGTGCGCCGCGACGGCAGGATCGTCATGGCGGGCGACGGGCAGGTTACGCTCGGTCACGAAGTGCTGAAAGCCTCGGCGAAGAAGCTGCGCCGCCTGTACAAGGACAAGATCCTGGCCGGATTTGCCGGTTCCACCGCCGACGCCTTCGCGCTGTTTGCGCGCTTCGAGGCCAAGCTCGAACAGCACAACGGGAACCTGTCGCGCTCGGTGGTCGAACTGGCCAAAGAGTGGCGGACGGACCGCGTGCTCCGCCACCTGGACGCGCTGCTGCTGGTGGCCGACGCGAGCGCCACTTACATCGTCAGCGGCAACGGCGACGTGGTGGAACCCGACGAACCGGTGGCCGCCATCGGCTCCGGCGGCCCGTTCGCCAAGGCCGCGGCCACCGCCCTGGTCGAGAACACCGAGCTCGACGCCCGCGCAATCGCCGAAAAAGCCATGCGCATCGCCGGGCAGATCTGCATCTTCACCAACGAGAACGTCACTTACGAGGAGCTTGCCTGACGGATGGTTATCTATCTCCCCAGCCAGTCCACCGATGAGGCGCCGCTGCTCGACGAGCTGACGCCGCGCGAGATTGTCCGCGAACTGGACAAGTATGTCATCGGCCAGGCGGAGGCCAAGAAGGCCGTCGCCATCGCCCTGCGCAACCGCATCCGCCGGCAGAAGCTCGA
>CAYOTD010000247.1:0-7431 GCA_964406685.1 uncultured Solibacteraceae bacterium
TGGCGCGGGTACGGGTGCGCTGCGACGGCAACACCCGCCGCGACGTCATCGAAGCCGCCCTCGCCCCGGCGCCCGCCGGATTGAGCGGGGAGCAGGCGGTCGCAGCACCGCAGATCCTCGAAATCGCCACCGGCGGCCCCGCCCCCGCCGAGATCGGGAGGGCGTGATGGCGAAGCAACGTCGGAACAAGCGCTATGGAATGGTGATCGACCTGGACCGCTGCAACGGCTGCGGCGCGTGCATGGTGGCCTGCGCGGTGGAGAACAACGTCGCTCCCGCGCGCGCCGGCGCCAACAGCCGCAACGGCGTCACCTGGCTGCGCCTGTACCAGCTTCGCAACGTCGCCACCGGCGCGGCGGCGTTCGTGCCCATCTCGTGCCAGCAGTGCGGAGAGAAGACACCGTGCGTGTCGGTGTGCCCGCAGCAGGCCGTCGAAGTGGTCCCGCACACCGGCATCGTGGGGCAGGTGCCGGAGCGTTGCCTGGGGTGCCGCTATTGCATGGCGGCGTGCCCCTTCGAGGCGCGCTACTTCGAGTGGTGGGACCCGGCCTGGCCGGGCCAGATCGCCCGGACGCTGAACCCGGAGGTGGCGCCGCGCATGCGCGGGGTCGTATCGAAGTGCAATTTCTGCCACGGCCGCCTGCACCAGGCCGAGGCAAAGGCCGCCGCCGCCGGCGCGCGGGACATCGATCCGGCCGATTACGTGCCGGCCTGCGTGGAGGCCTGCCCGGCGGGCGCCATCGTGTTCGGCGACCTGAACGACAAGAACAGCGCGGTGGCGCGGCTGGCGGCGGACGAGGACGCCTTCCGCCTGCTGGAGAGCCTGGGGACCGGGCCCAAGGTCAGCTTTGTAACTCGCCGCGATTGGGTGCGGAGGGCGGCGCTGGGAGGGATACGCGACCGCCGGAAGGAGCAGGCCCGTGGGTAACGATCCCGACCGGCACCTGATCGCGCGCGGGTTGGACCGCGCTCCCTGGCCGCGCTTCCTGCTGTGGCTGGCGCCGTGGATTGTCCTGGGAGGAGTGGGCGCGTATGCGGCGTTCCTGTGCCTGTACCACGGGCTCAACCAGACCGCGATGGATAACCGCTTCGCGTTCGGGCTGTGGATCTTCTTCGATCTCACCGTGATCGCGCTGGGCGCGGGCGCCTTCTTCACCGGCTTCCTGCTTTACGTGATGCGGCGCCAGGAGCTGAAGGCGGTCATCAGCAGCGCCGTGGCCATCGGTTTTCTCTGCTACAGCGGCGCGATGGCCGCGCTGATGGTGGACGTCGGCCAGCCGCTGCGGGCGTGGTTCACGTTCTGGCATCCGAACACTCACTCGATGCTGACCGAGGTGACCTTTTGCCTGACTTGCTATCTCGCCGTGCTGGTGCTGGAGTATCTGCCCGTGGTACTGAGGAACCGGCGGCTGAGGCAGGTGCCGCTGTTCCTGGTGTTCGAGTGGGAACTGCACAAGCTGGTGCCGGTGCTGGCGCTGGTGGGCGCGCTGCTGTCCTTCTTCCACCAGGGATCGCTGGGCGGTCTGTACGGCGTGTTGCGCGGGCGGCCGTTCGCGTTTCGCCCGGAGATCGGCGTCTTTCCCTCGACGTTCTTCCTGTTCGTGCTGTCGGCGGCGGCCGCCGGGCCGAGCTTCATCCTGCTGACGACGTGGCTGGCGGAGAAGCTGTCGCGCAAGCCGCTGGTGCGGCCCGGCGTGTTTGCCTCGCTGGGGCGCATCTCGGGATGGCTGCTGATCGTCTACGTGCTGCTGAAGGCCGTGGACACGCTGGTGTGGATCAACCGCACCGCGCCGTCCCTGGGCGCCACGCCGCGCCGCTTCTACGAGTGGGAGCCGTTCGGCTCCTGGATTCTGCTGGCCGAGATCGTCGTGTTCGGGTTGCTGCCGGCGGCGCTGCTTCTCTACCCGAAGACCCGCGCGCGGCGCGGCTGGCTGGTGGCGGCGGCCGGGATGACCTGTTGCGGGGTGGCGCTGAACCGGTTCGTGATGACCGTGCAGACCCTGGCCCTACCCACCCTGCCGTTCCGGCCGTTCCTGACTTACTGGCCGAGCTGGCAGGAGTTCGGCGTGGTGTGCGGCGTGGTGGCGTACGCCGTGCTGGTTTACTCGCTGTCGTTCCGTTACCTGGTGCTGTTTCCGCAGGAGCGCGATTTGATGAGGGTGCCTTAGGAGTCCGATCATGTTTCCTACCGTAGATGGTTTTCATTGGACCGCGTGGCATGTCGGCTTCCTGGTGGTGTTCTTCGGCATCGCTATCGTGATTGGCGCCACCGTGCTGCTGGCCTTGTGGCGATCCCGGCGCGGTCTGGCGGAACGCGGGGCGGAGTCGATCCGCTGGCGGCACGAATTCCACGACTTGCCCGAGCGGGCTCGCGCCTGCCGCTACCAGCTTTCCGGGGAATTGCCCCATCACATCTGCAACCGGGGATTCGCCTGCGAGGACTGCGGCACTCACAAACGGCTGACCAAGGCCGCGCCGGCGGGCGCAGCGGCGGCTGACCAGAGTCCGTGCGGCCTGTTCTATCCCGGCGACCGGCTCTATCATCGCGGCCACACCTGGGTGCGCGCGGAACAGGATGGCACGGTTTCGATCGGTCTCGATGCGCTGGGCGAACGGCTGGCCGGGAGGCCGGATGCGGTCGATTTGCCCCAAGTGGGCGCGCGGTTGACGGCGAATGGTCCCGGCTGGAAGATGCGCCGCGACGGGATCGCCGTCCGTATTCTCGCGCCGGTGGCGGGAGAGGTCGTTGAGACCGGAGGCCCGGGGGCGGGCTTTTACCTGCGGGTCAGGCCCGCCGCCGAAGGTGCGGGAATGGGCGCACTGTTGAGGCCCTCGGAAGCAGGTCCCTGGCTTGGGCGCGAGTTGGAGCGCCTTCAATTGCTGATGGGGCCGTCGAAAGAAGCCCCCACTCTGGCCGACGGCGGCGTGCCGGTGGAGGACCTTCCGGCGGCCTGCCCCTCGGCGAACTGGGACGCCGTCTGGGGCGGCATGTTTCTGGAGCCGTGAGCGGGAGCGCTCAGAGCGCCAGCAGCAGGATCAGCAGCGCGGGTCCCGCCTTGGTGCCGAACAGCGCCTGGATCAAGGCCGTGGTGATCAGGCCCAGGGGCAAGTACTTCACGAGCTTGGCCGCCTCCACCAACAGGCCGCTCCATTCACTGCCGTTGAAAGAGAGCACAGGCAGGAAACCCGAGGGCTGCTGTCCCGGACCGGAGTTGGCCGAGAAGCTCAAGCCCTGCGTGGCAGGTTTCAGATTGTACGAAAACTTGTAGTAGCTCTCAATCTTGATGCCTTCGTTCGGATAGGTCGTCTGCGACTGCCGTGCCACCTCCGCGTCGAAGGCGGCCTTGGTCTCCTGATTGGAGAGCACGGCCGCGACGGCATTGGTCAGGAAGTTCGTGTCCGATGCGCACCGGGCCGTAAAGGTGGCCTGGTCGATGCTCGGGGTTTCCGCTGCGGGCATATGAATCTCCTCCTACTCCGTGGTACGGGTATGAATTACCAGGCCGGATTCTATCACAGGTCCTAGCGCGCGCCCAAGGCATCGAGGGCGGCGAGGATCTGGGGGTCGCGCTGGGCCTCGATCTCGTCGCCTTTTTCGACGCCCAGGGCCTGGTTGAAGATCTCGGTCTTCAGCCGGTTGCGCACCCACTCCAGCTCGCTCAGCCACTCGTTCATGGCGGGTCGAATGTTGCGCTGGGAGAGGTAGACCTGGAACTCGTCGACCACGGCGGGGGAGGCTTCGAAACGCTCGGTGAGGCCGGGGTGCCGGCGCACGTAGTCGGTGGCGAACGAGGTGAAAGAGCCGCTCCCGTCGAGGACGGCGCGCAGCCGCGTGGCTGACTCGGGGGGGACGATGCGGTCCGGACGGAGGCCGCCGGCGCCGCCGGCCGTGGCGGTGTCGAGTTGCCCGCCGTGCAACGGGCGCTGGATGGAACGGCCGTTGGGGGTGTAGTAGAACGCCGTGGTCAGGGCCATTCCGGTGCCGTGCGACAGCGGGTAGACGCTCTGTACCAGTCCCTTGCCGAAGCTGGGTTCGCCGATGACGACGGCGCGCTTGTGATCCTGGAGGGCGCCGGCCACGATCTCGGAGGCGGAGGCGCTGCGCGAGTTGATCAGGACCGATACCGGGAAAGCGTAGGGGCGGGCCTGTTCGGGGACCTTCACCTCGGAGGCGTCGACCTTGCGGCCGCGCACGGAGACCACCACCTGACCGGGCTTGAGGAACAACGCCGCGGTCTCCATCGCGGGAGGCACCAGTCCACCTGGATTGTTGCGCAGGTCGAGCACGAGTCCTTTGAGGGCCGCACCGCCGAGCTTCTCGATCGCCTCGCGCACTTGCCGGCCGGCCTGCGAGTCGAAGCTGGCCAGACGGATGTAGCCTACGCCGGGCCGGAGGAAGAAGGCGCGCTCGACGCTGGGCGACTGCATCGACTGCGGGGTCAGCACGAACTCCAGCAGCCGCGCATTGCCCGGCTTGCGCACCTCCAGCCGGGCGGGCCGCTGCCGGGATTCGCCCAACAGGCCGATGAGCTGTTCCTGATCGAGTCCCGCCAGGCGGATGCCGTTGATGGAGAGAATCTCGTCGCCGGGGCCGAGACCGGAGCGCGCGGAAGGGGTATCGGGCAGGGTCTGAAGAATGATCACACGGCCGGGCACCACCGAGACCACGCTGCCGAAGCCCTTGGTGGTCGAGCGCTCGAGTTCCTGGAGCTGATCGAACTGGCCGGGATCGAAGAAGGTCGAGTGCGGGTCCAGGCGCCGCAACATGCCGGGGATGGCGCCCTCGTAGAAAGCGCGCTCGGGCGCCACCGGGTCGGCGGCGTTCTGTTCGGCAACGGCGAAGACCTCGATGACGCGCCTGACGAGCGGCTCGATCGGGTCTTCGGCGAGCAACAGCGCAAGTGGCAGCAGGAAAGTCATTTCAACGAGTGAACCGGGTGGCCTGTTTCACGGCGTGGCGCTCGAGGGCCAGCTCGATCAGCCGGTCGATCAGCTTGGGATAGGCGAGCCCGTCGTGTTCCCACATCTTGGGGTACATGCTGATCGACGTGAAGCCGGGAATTGTGTTGATCTCGTTGATGTAAACTCTGCCGGTCGCGCTTTCCACCAGGAAGTCGACCCGGGCCATCCCTTCGCAGCCCACCGCGCGGTAGCAATCCACGGCCAGCCGCTTGACTTCCTCAAGCTGTGCGGGCGGCAATTGGGCGGGCGTGCGGAACTGCGCCTGATCCAGGATGTACTTGTCGTCGTAGTCGTAGAACTCCCGCGAGGGGAGGATCTCGCAGGGAGTGGAGGCGATGGGCGCATCGTTGCCCAGCACCGAGCACTCGATCTCGGGCCCCAAGATGGCGCGCTCGACGATCACTTTGCGGTCGTAGGTGGCGGCCAGGCGCAGGGCGGCGTCCAACTCCGTTCGGCCATGCGCTTTGCTGATGCCCACCGAGGAGCCGAGATTGGCCGGCTTGACGAAGACCGGATAGGCGAAGGCCCGTTCCACCTGGGCCGCGTCGAGGGCGTCGCGGAGCTGGACCAGGTACTCGATCACCGGCAGGCCGCGCTGCTGGCACAGACGCTTGGTGATCTCCTTGTCCATGGCGATGGAGGAGGCGGCCACGCCCGCGCCGACGTAGGGCAGGTCGGCCAGTTCGAGCAGGCCCTGCACCGTGCCGTCCTCGCCGAAGGTGCCGTGCAGGACGGGGAACACGACGTCGATTCCCGGATTTGCGCCGGGCTCCGGCAGGATCGGGCCCGGGGACCACTTACCCTCCTTGGAGATGAAGAACTCGCGGATTTGGTAACGCGAGGGGTCCATCGCGTCCATGAGGGAGCGGGCCGAGCGAACCGAGACTTCGTGCTCGCCCGAGCGGCCGCCGTAAACCACCGCCACACACAGCGTCAAAGGATCCTCTTTCCCATCGCCGACAGCACCAGCTCCACCGCCAGTTGCGCCGTGCGATTCACTTCGTCGATCACGGGATTCACTTCCACCACTTCCATCGAGACCATGCGGCCCGTGTCGCAGATGGTCTCCATCGCCAGGTGCGCTTCGCGGTAGCTGATGCCGCCGCGCACGGGCGTGCCCACGCCGGGAGCCTCGCGCGGATCGACGGCGTCCATGTCGAAGGAGACGTGGAAGCCGGCCGTACCCGCGCCGGCGATCTCGATGGCCTGGGCGACGACCGCCCGCATACCGCGCTCGTCGATGTCGCGCATGGTGAAGGCGCGCACGCCGGAGTCCTTCACATGGGGCTTTTCCAACTGGTCGACGTCGCGGATGCCCACCAGTGCGACACGGCGCGGGTCCACCTTGGGCGCGAAGCCGTAGATGTGAGTCAGCTCGCGGGGGCCCAGTCCCACGACGCAGGCCAGCGGCATCCCGTGGACGTTGCCGCTGGGAGAGGTGTCGGGCGTGTTCATGTCGGCGTGGGCGTCGATCCAGATCAGCCCCAGGGCGGCCTTCCGGCGGCGCAGGTGACGCGCCATGCCGGAGATGGTTCCGATGGCGACCGAGTGATCGCCGCCGAGGACCAGCGGGGTTGCGCCCTCGCCGGCGGCGCGGCCCACGGCGTCCGCCAGGCGGCGGGAAGCGCGCGCGATCTCGGCCAGGTAACGCGCCTGCTGGTGGCCGACGGCGGCGCTTTCCGGCTGGTCGACGGCGATGTTGCCCAGGTCGCGGACGGTGTAACCGAGGGCGCGGAGCCGTTCGTTGAGGCTGGCGAGGCGCACCGCGGACGGTCCCATGTCGACACCGCGGCGGCCCGCGCCCAGATCCAGCGGCGCGCCGATGACGGCAATTCCGGTGTGAGGCATAGGTAAACCTATGGCCGCGTGCGGTACAACATTCGCGGGAAGGCGATGGTCTCGCGGATGTGTTCGGTGCCGCACATCCAGGCCACCGTTCGCTCGACGCCCATGCCGAAGCCGCCGTGGGGGACGCTGCCGAACTTGCGCAGATCCAGATACCAGTTGAAGGCCTCGGCGGGGAGGCCGTGCTGTTCCAGCCGCTGCATGAGCAGCGCGTGATCGTGGATGCGCTGGCCGCCGCCGATCACTTCGCCGTAGCCTTCCGGGGCCAGCACGTCGACGCCCAGGGCTACCTCGGGCCGGTCGGCGTCGGGCTGGAAGTAGAACGCTTTGACTTGCGTGGGGTAGCGGTCGACCAGGAGCGGGCTGGTGTAGTCCTCGCTGAGCAGCGTTTCGTCGGCGCCGCCGAAGTCGCCGCCCCACTGGATCTCGCTGCCCTTGGCTTGCAGGATCTTCACCGCCTCGTCGTAGCTGATGCGCGGGAAGGGGGACTGGATCGCCTCCAGCCTGGAGACGTCGCGCTCGAGCACGGCCAGGTCCGCGCGGCGGTTTTCAAGCACACGGCCGACGATGAAGACGATCAACTCCTCGGCCACGCGCTTGACGTCGTCGAGAGTGGCGTAGGCC
>CAYOTD010000248.1:0-7417 GCA_964406685.1 uncultured Solibacteraceae bacterium
AGCGCGTTCTTGCCCTCGGCGCGGAACGTCAGTTTCTTGGATTCCGTGATGCGGAAATCGCGGAAGATGCCGAGGTCCACGTTCTTCATCCCCGGCCCTTCCAGGATACCCCGGCCGGCATTCCCCACCGTTCCCAGCGAGGGCCGCACGAACGCCCCGGTGTTGAACCACGCGGCCACCACCTCGTTCCGCGGCCGGTTCGGGTCCAGGTACGGCGAGACGCCGTATACCAGGTTGCCGCGGTCGTTGTTGCTGCTCCCGTCGCCGTTGGCGTCGGTCCCCGCCGTAACCGTCAGCGGGAACCCCGAGCGGAACGTCGAGATGGCCGACAGCGACCACCCGTTGGCGGCCATGCGCACCGGCTTCCACGCTCTTCGGAAGTAGTCCAGCTTCCAACTGCCCGACATCACCAGCACGTGCCGGGCGTTGTACCGCGACCGCCCCCGCTCGAGCCGGAGATTGCGCTCGTCTTGCGAGCTGAGCTGCGCCGTGGTCTGCTGCTGGTCCACCCCGTCCAACGACTTACTGAACGTGTAATTCGCCTTGAACTGCGCGTTGCGGCTCAACCGCTTCTCCGCTGTCATCTGCAAAGCGTGATACGCGCTGTTGACGATCCCTTTCAGCATCAGGATCTGCGCAAGCTGGCCGCGATTGTAGGGGCGGCGCGTGTTTGCCGCGCTGCCCGTGCCCCCGGGAACGATCGCCGGCGCGTTCACGTCCTGCTGGTACGGCAGGTGGTGGGCCAACGCCCCCACGTAGGCCGCCGTCGCGATCACGTTCCCCAACACCTGCTTCTGCACCGAAAAGTTCATGTGATAGGTGTAGGGCAGCTTGAAGTCCTGGCTGATCGGATACACGTTGGCGTTGGCCAAAAACCTCGGGCTGGCCGCGTTGTAGTAATACGGGAACGGCGCCGGGTTCAGGTTCCGGTAGGGACTCGTCCACTGAATGTCGTTGAATGACTGCCGCGCCGCGAACGGCTGCCCGTCGGCCACCGTGTTCCACTCGTTGCCCGACACCGTGCCGTTGAACACGCCGAAGCCCGTCCGGATGGCGGTCTTCCCGTCCCCCTTCGGGTCCCACGCGATGCTGACCCGGGGCGCCAGCCGCAGATACTCGGTGCTCGCGATCGCCCGCCCCACGCCCGGATCGCCCGGATACAGCAGTCCCACCGGCGAGGTCGGCGAGACCGTCGATTGCACTCCCGGCGCGTACGTGGACTTCTGATTCCGCGGGTCCAGCGGCAGGAATTGCAGGTCGTAACGCACCCCCAGGTTCAGCGTCAGCCGCCGCGTCATCCGGTACTCGTCCTGCACGTACATCCCCAGGTACCACGCGTTGTCCGTCTTCGTGCTCGGCGCGTCCTGGTTCATCCGGTAGGCCATCCCCAGCAGGAAATCGGAGAACGCGTTCCCGCTCCGCGGCACGCTGGAGGAGGAATTGTCGAACGTGAACACGCCGTAGTTGTTCAGCGTCGTCGTCTGGATCGACTTGTCCAGCGACGCCTGCGCGCCGATCTTCAGGAAGTGGCTTCCCCGCGCCAGCGAGATGGTGTCCTGAAGCTGATACGTCTCGTTCCCCGAGGGCGTCCCCGCGATCGATACGCCATACCGGAACCAGCCGGAAACCGTGATCTCCGGCAGCGTCGGTGCGCCCTGCGGCGAAAACGCGGAGCCAAAGCTGGCCAGCGACTCGGCCGGCGTGTTCAGCCTTCCGCCCATCGCCCGCAGGAAGGTCCCCTGAAACTGGTTCACCGCGGCCGGCGACAGCGTCCAGGTGTGAATCGCGTTGACGTTCTGCTGGTTCCAGTTGAACGACCGCACCACCCACCGCAGCGTTCCGCTGTCGTTGAAGTTGTTCGACGTCGTGCCCGTCTGCCGGAAGTAACTCACCTTCAGTAACTGGTTCTGGTTGATCTGGTGAGTGACGTTCGCCATTAACTCGTCCTGGTTGGTCGGCTTGGGATGCTGCGTCTCGTAGTTGGCCGAGGAGCCTGACACACCCGGCAGGTTCGGCAACGGCATCCACTTCGCCAGGATGGCCTGCGTGGTCGGATCCAGCCGCGAGGTCGGGATAATCTGGCCCGGGAATGCCGCACCCGTCAGTGGATCCCGGGGATTGATCCTGCTGCTGCTGAAATCGCCCGTCCGCATGGCGGCGTCGGGAATCGAGGCGGTGTTCTTGAAATCGGTCTGCCGCTGCCGCAGGCCCTGGTAACTGGCGAAGAAGAACGTGCGATTGCGCACGACCGGCCCGCCCACGCTGCCGCCGAACTCGTTCCGCTTCAGCGCCGGCAGCAGCGTCGTCGCGCCCGGCACCCAGGGATGTGCCGCCAGGTCCTCGTTGCGCAGGTACTCGAACAGCGACCCGTGAACCGCGTTGGTCCCCGTCTTGGTCACCACGCTCACGATCCCTCCGGAGAACCGCCCGGCTTCGGCCGAAAACCCGTTCGTCACGACCTTGAATTCCTGCACCGCGTCGGGATTGGGCGCGTTGTTGCCCGTGTTGCGCAGACTGCCCAGGTTCGTTCCCCCGTCGAGTGTGTAGTTGACCGCGCCCGCCCCTCCGTAAGGCGATCCGTTCACCGTGGTGACGCGGCCGGGCACGCCGAAATCGTTGCTGGCGGTGGAAGAGTCCACCCCTGCGGTGATCTCCAGCAGGTCGTACAAGTCCCGGTCCACCAGCGGCAGGTTCTGCACCTCCTCGTGGGTCACCACCTGGCCAAGCGTCGAGGTGGCGGCGTCCACTCCGGGCGCGTTGCCGACCACTTCCACCGACTCGCTGACCGCGCCTACCGCCAGCACCGCGTCGACCCGCGCGTTCCGGTCGATCTCCAGCACGAGGCCCGTCTGGACGAACCTCTTGAATGCCGGAGCGTTCACCTCCAGCCGGTACACGCCCACCGGAAGAAACTCCATCGTGTAGCGGCCCATGTTGTTGCTCTGGGTCTCGCGGGTTGCGTTCGTGGCAGTCTCCACGGCCAGAATCCGGGCGCCCGCAATCACGGCGCCCGAAGCGTCGGTCACGGTCCCATAAATGGTGGCGCTGGCCTGCCCGTGGCAGGGAAGACAGAAAGCAAACACGGCGGCGGACAGGAAGAAGCGCGAGCAAAACCGATTCACCTGTAACCTCCTTGTAACGACTGAAGCTTCCTGATATAGCAATTAAACATACTGCCAGCGGAGAAGGATGTCAAGACTGAATTTTCCTGATGTTTCAATAGTGGCAGGACAGGGGTCGGAAGGCTTATGATGGGACAGGATGGAAGCGGTACCGATTCACTACAGTAGTCTGGCGGAAAAGGCCTACGTCCTGATTCGGGACAGAATTCTGAAGGGCGAGCTCCCTCTGGGCGCGCCCCTGTCGCGGCGCAAACTGGCCGCCGAGTTCGGCATGAGCTTCGTTCCCGTTTCGGAAGCCTTGCAGCGGCTGGAAGGCGAAGGCCTGGTGGAGAGCAAGCCGCGCGTGGGCACCCGCGTCCGGGTTCCTGGGGCGCAGGATCTCCGCAACTGCTACATCGTTCGCGAGGCCCTGGAGTCGCAGGCCGCGCGCCTGTTCTGCGAGAAGGCGAGCCCCTCCGAGCGCAACGAGCTCCTGGCCATGGCGGACCGGTTGGAACGGATGATCCAGACCGCCAACGGCGCCGAGCCCGAGCGCGAGCGGCAATACGCCATTCAATCCCTGCACCTGGAATTCCATCTGCGGATCGTGGAATGCACCGGCTGCACGCTGCTAGCCGACCTCATCGAGAAAAACCACGTCCTCTTGTTCAACTGGTTCTACGACGTAGCGGCAGGCTCGAAACTAGCCCCCGGCCGCCACCGCAGCGTAGCGGAAGCCCTGGTAGCCGCCGACCCCGACGCCGCCCTTCTAGCCATGGGCCGCCACGTCCGCGCCGGCCGCGACGAAATCGAAGAAGGCATCTCCGGCCGTTTCCAGGCCTTGCTAGGCAGAGCCGGCCACGACGCCACCCAACGCGGCCCCCTCCCCTGGCGCCTGACCGGCAGGCGCGCCGCCGGCCTCACCCCCATCTGATAGCCAGCCGGTCCCTGCGGGGAGAGGAACACGCGATCGCACCGGCGGGTCGAGGCAACAAACAGGTAGAATGTAGGCAGTGAAGGTCAGGGACCTGGTGCGGCTGATAGAGGCCGACGGCTGGAAACACGTGCGGACGACAGGCAGCCACCGGCACTACAAGCATCCGGGAAGACCGAACGTAGTGACGGTTCCGGGCCATCTGGGCGACGACGTCCCGATCGGCACGCTCAAGGCGATTCTGCGATCGGCGGGACTGGAGGACAGGCATTGAGCGTCAAATACGCAGTGATCTTCGAGCGAGCGGAAGGTAACTGGGCAGCCTACGTCCCGGATCTTCCTGGATGCATGACCACCGGCCGCACCCTCGACGAAACGAAACGGAACATCCGGGAAGCCATTCAAGGCCATCTGGAGACCCTTAGCGCCTACGGCGACCCGATACCCGCCCCCACCAGTCTCGCGGAAGAAATCGAAATCACCACGGCCGCCTGACACCCAACGCCCCGGTCTTCCGAGCAACCGTCGTCCCCCCCCCGGTGTGGACAATCGGACAGAGTTCCAGCCATGGCTCTTCCGAACGGTACTGCCTTGCCGGAAGCCGGGATCGCCGAGACTCGCCGCCGGGCTTCTGCCCGGCGTCTCGCGAGAGAACACCGGCCAGAAAGCCGCCGGCAAGAACAGCGCGTGATTCTTCCTGAAACGCCGTGCTGCCCCACAAGCGGGACACATCCGAGACGGCGACCACACGTCCAGGTGGAAGCGTCGAAAGTCACAAGCGCGTTTGTGGAGAGTCATCCACGGGAACGTGGTGAGGCCGTGATTCGGTCCCACGACCGCTGCTGATTCAGAAGACTCTGGCTTTTCAACACATGGAAAGGCGGGGTTCTCCGCGTCGGCAATTCCGAGGTGCGTATTGGGGTTCGCGGTTTCTCATTTCCGAACCTGCGAGAGGCCGGCGTTTGGGGTACATTATATGGTCCCCAGGTACCCTGGTTGGAGGTGAAAATGGGCGAGACCATGCTTCTCGGCATCATCACGGTCACTGCCGTTATCGTCGCTCCCGTGCTGGCCGTCGAGGTCCAGCGGCGGCTTCACCTTTATGCTGAGAAGCGCGAACGAAAGGTCTGGATCTTCAAGACCCTCATGGCTACGCGGGCAAGCCGCATCTCGACCGAGCACGTGACCGCCCTCAATATGATCGAGGTCGAGTTCCACGGCAGCGAGAAGGAGAACAAGGAGGTCGTGTATGCTTGGAGGTCGTACCTTGACCATCTGAACACGCCCGGCCGACCTGATGACCCGCCTGTCACCTGGCACCGGCGCTCCGAGGAGTTGTTCGTGTCTCTGCTCTTCAAGATGGCGACGGCCTTGAATTACAACTTCGACGAGGTGCTGCTGAAGAAGGGTTTCTACGCGCCGAAGGGTCAGGGCGATCTGGAAGAAGATCAGTTCCTCATCAGAAAAGGCCTCGTGGCCCTGTTGACGCGCAAGTCCGGGATTCGGATGGACGTGGATTCGTTCCCATATTCTGAGGAGGAGGCGAAGGAACAGCAGAGGATTCGGCAAATGTGCGCCGAATCGTTCGAGGGCAAACGGGCGATTCCTGTTGTCGTGGTAACTGGCGATGACAAGCCGGAACCGCAAAACTCAGCAGCGACCAACGCGTGACGTTCCAGCGGCTCGGGTGATATCGCGCTCCTTCCTACGCGAGAAGCCCGCGCGATCTCAAGAACTCTTGCGCCGGGGAGCGTTGTGCACCTCGGCAATCTGCCGCCGGAGCACATCCGAACTTTGCTTGCAGACGTCTCATTCTCTGTCTCGCTGGCTTTCGACGAGAGACAGGTTCTTAGACTGCATGTCCTCTGGAATGATGCCGAAACGGTCGACGATGTGCTAGCCCGGTCCGAGGCAAGTGATCTTGCTGCAATCGACGAGAATGGCCACGGACCGCGCATATGCCGCAAAGCCGGCGGCGGCCGCAGCGATAGCGGAAAAGGCAGTCAAGTCCAATGCGGTTTCCTTGCGGCTATTCAGAGTCGCCGCCCGATGAACTGATGCCCTGATTCCCGTTTCCCTGATTCTCGGCCGGCGGAGGTGGTGGAGGCGGTGGCGGCTCTACGTGATGCGGAACGGCGTTGTAGCCGTACCCACTGATGTTCTCCTGCGGAATCTCGGTCGTTTCGCAGAAAGGGTTGCTGTCGCTCATGCTCTCTCCAGGGAGCCGATTGAACACTCCACCGTGTCACCGATTCCGGTCCGCATGAATCGTAATCCCGCAGAAAGGTGCCACGGCCGGAAGATCGGCAGCCGGGACGCACAAGGAACGACAAGTCCGGTTTGGTCCGTTGAAACCCGCTCGACTGACGCCTTGCCGCAAAACGCCGACCCGTCGAACCTGGGCGACCGAAACTCGTGTTTCGGTTCCAGTGAGTCCGGCAGTCGCGCCAGTTCCGGATGTGGGACGGCCAACGGGTAGCCGAGGACCCGCTCGGCACCTGACGCTCGCGACCTAGCCCGGTAGCATGGTCTTGATCCGGCTGACTCCCCGTTGACAGCAGACATCAGACTGAAAACAAATCACTTGACCGAAGACCCCATTCACCCCCATGCTACACTCAATTCGGATTGACGGCCCCCGCCGTCAGTCCTCGCCGCCCCCGGAGCGAAGAGAAAACAAAAACTGACCAAACGAAACCAATTTTCTCGTTTGTTTGCAACAAATCCTTCTCCGGCAAAGCCGTGGGTTCGCCGTATCTTCGCCTATGCCACGTAGATGGTGAAGTTCGCCACCGTCCGGTAGCCCATGCGCTCGTATAGGTGGTGGCCGGCAGAGGTCGACTGGAGCACATACCGGCGGACGCCGCCGCCCGACCCGGCTTCGGCCAGCGCGCGGCGGGCGATGGCTTCCCCGTACCCGTGGCGCCGGCACTCGGGCAGCGTGGAGACCGAGTACAGACCAATGACTCCGTTCTCGGCCACCGTGGCGGCGGTGGTCACCGGCAGCCCTGCGCTGTAACCGACCCAGCCGCGATAGCCTGCCGCCCAGAAACCGGCCGAACCGTAGATGGCCTGCGCGATGGCGTAGGGCAGGTGGAACCCGATCGAGGTGATGTGGCAGAAGTCCGACCGCGTCTGGGCGTCCTCCACCCTGAGGCACTCGATCTCGGGCAGCGGACGCGCCGGCGGCAGCAGTTTCTCCGCCAGCATGCCGGGCGCGCCCGCCGTGCGCCGCAGCCCGCGCGTGGCCAGGATCGCCTCGGCCCGCCGCCGCAGGGACACATCCAGCAGTTCCTCGCACAGCCAGAACGACCAGCCGATCCGCCGCATCGAGAAGTGCACTGCCGCGATGGCCGCTCTCCGGTCCAGCTCAGCCTCCGCC
>CAYOTD010000249.1:0-7407 GCA_964406685.1 uncultured Solibacteraceae bacterium
GCCCAGCTCGTCCACCAGCGGACCCTTGGGCAGCAGAAGCTTGTCGAGGCGGGGCGGCTCGTCCGCGGTCATCCGCAGAAGGGTCATGGCCCAGCGCACCGGCCGGGCGCTCTTGCGCACCACCACCAGCGTCATCCGGTCGACTTTTTCGAGGTCCACGCGGTCGCCGCCGCACATGGGTTTGAGGAACGCGGCCTCGCGCTCCACCAGCCAGCGGTTCTGATCCACCAGGGCCAGGGACATGCGCAGGCGGAAGGAGCACTGATTCAGCCCGCCGAAGGCCAGGCGGAACGTGCGGCCCTTTTCGCCCTCGTGCAGCCGCAGATTCCAGACGGCGAGGTGGTTCCCGTCGAGCAGGAAATCGGCCGTGAGGTACCGCGCCTTGGAGAGAAAGCCCGGGGCGAACTGGAACGCGATGCCGTCGCCTTCGGCCTCGGCGACGTACCACGCGCCGCCCTCCAGGGGCGACCTCCCATCTTGTTTGCGCAGCTTGCCGATCATCCCCGAGGGCGGAATCGGTTCTCCCGCGACAGCGGCGGAAGCTGGAAGCGCGGTCAAAGCGGCGGCCAGAAATTCGCGACGATCGGGCGGGAGGATCATATGACGTTCCGACAGGGAGCGTACCAGAGCCGCTGCTTGCGTTCAAGATGGACACATATCGCGTATAATCGACAGGCGGCGAACCCCATGAGAACTACAAACTCTTTTCTGCTGGTTGCGCTTGCCCTCTGCCCCGCTTTCGCCCAGGACCGCACCGCGGCCCGGCGCGCTACGCTGGAAGAACTCCAGAAGATCCTGTTTCCGACCCGGACGCAGAGCCCGGGTCGCATCAACGCCCACGACAAGACCTGGGAAGACTGGGTCCGGCGGACGGGCGAGCTGCCGCCCGATTTCGACGCCATGCCGTCGATAGCCGGCTTGCCCGACCCGCTGGTCCTGGAAGAGAACGGACGCAAGACACCCATCACCACACCCGAGCAATGGCAGCGCAAGCGGCGCTGGATTCGCGAACAGGTCGAGCGCTGGATCTTCGGGACCATGCCCCCCGCCCCCGATAACCTGCGGGCGACGGTGACGAGCGAGCACCGCGAGGGCTCGGTCACCGTCCGCGATGTCCGGCTGGTGTTCGGCCCCGGCCGCCGCGCTTCCCTCCGGCTGAAGCTCATCATCCCCGAAGGCCGCGGTCCGTTCCCCGTGTTTCTTACCAATCACGGCCGCAACCGGCCGTGGATCTACACCGCCGTCAACCGGGGCTACATCGCCTGCTACTACGCCGCCACCGACGAGGGCTACGGCGACGGGGACGACTCGGACCGCTTCATCGAGATCTATCCCGAGTACGACTTCTCGTGCCTGGCGCGCTGGGCGTGGTCCGCCTCGCGTGCGGTGGACTATCTCTACACGCTGCCCGAGGTGGACAAGCGCGCCATCGGGCTGACCGGCCACTCACGCAACGGGAAGCAGGCGCTGTTGGCCGCCGCGTTTGACGAACGCATCGGCGCGGTCATTCCCTCCAGCGGGAACACCGGCGAGATCATCCCCTGGCGCTTCAACACCAACCCGTATGCCATCGAGAGCCTGGAACTGCTCTCCGGCGCGCAGGCCCACTGGTTCCACCCGCGGCTGCACTTCTTCGCCGGGCGGGAGCACAAGCTCCCGGTAGACCAGCACATGCTGCTGGCGATGGTCGCCCCGCGCGGGCTGATGATGTACACCGGCTACGCCGAATCCGCCGCCAATCCGCTGGCCTTCGAACAGGGCTACCGTTCCGCGTTGCGCGTTTACCGCCTGCTCGGGCGCGAGCAGAACATCTGGCTTCACTTGCGCGAAGGCGAGCACTCGACCAGCGCCGAGGACATCGAGAACTTCGTGGATTTCTACGACGCCGTCTTCGGCCGCGGCAAACGTCCCAAGTCCGAGACCTGGATTCTGGGCTACGACTACGATGCATGGCTCAAGCTGACCGGCGAGAAGATCGATCCGCGGCGGTACCCGGCGCGGGCGCCGGGGAATCTGGCGTCCGGCTGGGAGAAGCGCAAAGCGGAGGTCAGGCAGGCGATCCGCGCCATGCTCGGTCCCGAGCCGCCGCGCCTGCCTTCCACGGGCATTCGCAAGCTCGCGGAGAGGGCCTGGGCCGAGGAAGGCCGGCTGGCCACGCTCTATGGCCGCCCTACCAGCCAGAACCCGTGGCCGGAGCGTCTGCGCGCCGTGGGAATGGGCTCGGCGACCGTCCCCTTCGGGGATGGGTTGGCGGGAAAGCTGTTCTATCCGGTTGGTGCGGACGGCAAGCCCGCGCCCGGCAAGTGGCCCGTGGTCATCTGGCTCCATCCCTATTCCTACGCCGTGGGCTGGTCGGCGCGGTCGCCGTGGCTCGCCTCGGCGGCGGATTACCTGCTCGATCAGCGCCCGTCGTTTCCCTCCCTTGTGCGGCGCGGTGTTGCCGTGCTGGCCTTCGACCAGATCGGATTCGGGACGCGCCTCCACGAGGCGCGCCCGTTCTATGGCCGATACCCCGGCTGGTCGCTGATGGGCCGCATGGTCGCGGACACGCGCAGCGCGGTCGACGCGCTCACACGGCTCGAGAACGTCGACGCTTCGCGCATCGCTCTGATGGGCTACTCGCTCGGCGCCAAGGTGGGGCTGCTGGCAGCGGCCGAGGAGGAGCGCGTGCGCGCCGTGGCGGCGGTCTGCGGTGTCGAGGCCCTGCGGCTGGCCGTCGCGGAGAAAGGCACCGAGGGGCTGCGCCACTATTCGCATCTGCACGGACTGGTCCCGCGGTTTGGCTTCTTCGTGGGCCAGGAGGCGCGGCTGCCGTTCGACTACGACGAGGTGCTGGCCCTCGCCGCTCCGCGTCCGGTGCTGGTGGTGGCGCCCACGCGCGACCGCTACGCTCCGGTGGAGGACGTGCGGCGCGTGGTGGAGTCCTCGCGCGGCGTCTACAAGATGATGGGGAACGAAGGGGCGCTGGAACTCGACACGCCCGTCGACATCAACCGTTTCTCGCGCGCGACGCAGGAACGCGTCTTCGACTGGCTGGCGGCGCGGCTCAAGTAGTCGCGGCGCCTATCGCGCCAGCAGGTGCAACATGCGGTCGCGGGAGTAGTCGATGTGGGCCGCCATGGCTTGGCGGGCTTCCTGCGGCTTGCGCGCCTGCAAAGCCTGAAGGATCTCGCCGTGCGGGATCCAGCTATGGCTCTTCTGCGTCGAAAGCCGGTCCAGGCGATGGACGTACTCGAGCGTGAGCGCGAGCTGATCGCTGACGCGCTGGTTGCCGGCGATGCGGGCGATGGCGAGGTGAAACGGATCGTTCTCCGCCACGACCTGCTCGACGTCCACGTCGCCGCTCTGCTCCACGCTGATAATCTGCGCGAGGGATTCCAGGTCCTCGGTGCTGGCGACTTGCGAGGCTTTCTCCGCCGCGAAGCACTCCAGCAGCTTGCGGTAGTCGTAAAGCTGTAACACGTCGCGGATGGAAACCGGAGCGACCAGGTAACCCTTGTGCGGGATGCGCGTGATCCAACCGTCCTGGGCCAGCCGGTTGCAGGCCTCGCGGATAGGCGTGCGGCTGGTCTCGCAGCGGCGCGCCAGGTCAACCTCGGACAGGACATCGCCCGGTGAGAGCTTGCACTCGATCAACCAGGCTTTCAGCAGGCCGTAGATCCGGTCCACCTCGCCCTGTTTTTCCGCTTTGCCTGACGACTTCGCATCGAGCATGAATGCTACTCATCCTCCCGTTACATCGTATTCAGCAAGTATACCATTTTGGCCTAATTCGCCCGCAGATGGTTCGCGTAGCCCAGCGCTGTGATCGCTAATAGGAGGATTCCCACTCCGGCCGCCAGTTTCTGTTTGGAATGCGCCGGGGCCTCTTTCCACTCCCCGGTGATCAGGCCCAGCGCGTTGGCCACCAGCACCATGCTGGACATCAGGATGGCCCATCCGAGCGAGGTGCCGAACTCGCCCAGCAGTCGCGCGCCAGCGCCATAGGCGGCCATGCCCGCCAGCCACGTTACACCCATCAGCATTCCCAGCAAGCCGTTCCAACCCGGACTCTGCCGGTACTGCGGAGTCGTCCCGTTCCGCTTCAGCAGCCGGACACAATAGACTGCGTTGCACACGAAGATCGGCACGGTGAGCAGCGCCCACAGCACATTGCCGGCGGATTGTTCCGTCGCGCCGAGGTCGCGGGCCCGCTGCGCGATTCCCGAGCCGAAGGCAAAACCGAAATTGCCACACGCCGACAACAGCCCCGAAGCCAAGCAGATCAGAAGGCCGCGGCGATACGAACGGCCCGCTCCGTCCTGGGACGGTTTCTCTTTCCACTTCCCGGCCACCGAGCACACCGCCACGCCCGCCAGCATGAGCGTCAGGGCAATGGCGGTCGCCAGGCCAACCTTCCAGGAGAACGACGCCGGCGGATTCACCAGCAGCGGCACGAGGGTCCCCGAGGTGGCCGCGACTCCGAGGATGACCGCGTAGGCCAGCGCCAGACCCACCGCCTCCACCCCCAGGCCGAAGGTCAGCGCGCCGAAACCCCACCCGGCGCCGAACAGAGCGGCCCAAAGGAATGACGAAAGGGGCGTGCCGGCGTAAACCTCACCCAGGTGCGGCACGGTGGCAAAGGCCAGCGCCCAGGGGCAGATCAGGTAAGCGAAGGCGGAAAAGACCAGCCAGTAGTTTTCCCACGCCCACCCCCGCATCCACTTGGAGAATGCCAGGCAACTGCCCTGGAAGACGCCTGCGAGCACAACGATGGGGAGTCCCGCGGTGAGGACTTCAGGCACGATGCAGCTCCGTTAGGGACGCCAGTTCGGCAAGGTATCGATCGACGTCGGCTTCGCGGTTGTACAGGTGGAGGGAGGCCCGCACGCGCCCGTCTCCGGTCCACACGACCACGCCCCGCCGCTCCAGCTCCGCCCCAATGGCGGCGGCGGCTGGGTGGGCGAACGAGACGATGCCCGAAGCGAACTCCGCCCCGGGCGGGGTCAGCAGATCCAGGCCGAGCGCTTTGAGTCCATCTCTCAGCCTGTCTATCCAGGGGCGCAGCCCGGCGTCGATCCGCGCCGGGCCGATGTCCAACAGGTACTTCAAGGCCGCCCGCATCGCGTAGATGCCGGGGAAATTGGGCATGCCCGTCACCAGCGCCTCCGCGCCCGGCTTGTACTCGAAGCGGTCGAAGCGCTCCTCGGTGAAGATCTCGCGCACCGAATACCAGCCGACGGCGCCGGGCGACAGGCGGTCGCGCAGCGCGGGCGACAGATAGACGACGCCCAACCCGTGCGGCGCCAGCAGCCATTTGTAGCCGCTCGCCACCAGGTAGTCGACCCCGACGATCGAAACGGGAACCCGCCCCAGCGACTGCGTGGAATCCACGCACAGGCACGCTCCGGCCTCGTGCGCCAGCCGCGCGAGAGCGGGCAGGAAATGGAAACGGGTTCCGGTCTTGTAGCTGACTTCGCTCACGGTGATCAGCCGCGTCTGGGGCGTGATGGCCTGGGCGAATTGGTCCAGGGTTACCACTCCGTCCGCGGAGGAGATCAGGCGAACGCACACCCCCTGCTCGCGCAGCCGCAGCCACGGCAGCACATTGGAGGGAAACTCGAGGTCCGTGAGAATCACCTCGTCGCCGGGCCGCCAGGGGATGGAGTTGGCCAGCAGGTTCAGCCCTTCGGTGGCGCTCGACAGCAGAGCGACATCACCGGGCGCGGCGCCCAGCAGGCGCGCCGCCAGTTCGCGCGTCTCGTGCTCGGCTTCATGCAGCCGGGCCCGGCCGGGCGTTCCCAGCGACTTGTCGCGGAAGTAGGCCGCCAGGGCATCTTCGCAGCCGGGGAACGGCAGTCCCTCGGCCGCGGTGTCCAGGTAGGTCAGCGCCGCCGCCTGTGGGAAGTTATAGCCGCCCGTCAGATCCATCTACTCTCCTCACTCGAAGCGGCGCATGACCGCCCGGTAGAAATCGAGCGCCTGCTCGACCTGTTCGCATTCGACATACTCGACGGCCCCGTGCGCCTGCTCGATGCTCCCCGGACCCACCACGATGCTGGGCACACCGGCCGCCGAGAGTTTGCTGGCGTCGCTGCCGAAGGGCACGCCGCAGGCGCTTCCGTCCAATCCCATTTCCCAAAGGACTTCCGAAGCCGTGTGCGCGATGGCGGAATCCACCGGCGTCGACAGCGGGAAGTCGGTCAGCATGGGAGGCTCCATCACGGCCTCCACGCCAAGCGCCTCGACCAGGCGGGTGTAGTGCGACAGAACGGCGTCGATCTCCTCGCCCGGAATCAGGCGGCGGTCCACCTCGATGCGGCAGAGGTCGGGCACGGCGTTGACCTGCGTGCCTCCGGAGATGAGACCGACGTTCAGCGTGGGCCGCCCGACCAGAGGGTGCGCCGGCTCGGTCATGCGCTGGGAGTCCTCCTCCAGCGCCAGGACCACGCGCGCCATGCGCGTGATGGCATTAATGCCCAGCTCCGGCCGGGCGCTGTGGACCGAGACACCGGGACAGGAGATCCGCCAGCGCACGCATCCAGGCGCATCAGCGTGGGCTCGGCGACCACGGCCCCAGCCGCTTCCAGGCCCTCGCACAGCTTCACCACGCCGCGATAGGAGAACTCCTCGTCGGCCGCCGCCACCACCCAGATCTCGCACGGAGGTGTGAAGCCTTCCTGCCTGAGCCCGGCGAGGGCGTGCATCATGGCGGTTAGGCCGCCCTTGACGTCGCAGGCGCCGCGCCCGTACAGCCGGCCGCCGGTCAGGTCGGGTTCGAAGGGCGGCAGGATCATGTTGACGGTCCCGGCCGTGTCGCTGTGGGCTTCGAAGACGAGCCGCCGCCCGGGTTGCCGGCCGGGCAGCACGGCGATCAGGTTGGGGCGGTCCGGGAAGACCTCCTGCTCGCGCGTCTCGATGCCGGCACGCTCAAAGAAGTCGCGGCAGTAAGCCGCCACGCCGGCTTCCGGGCTGCCGCCTTCATACGCGGGGTTGACGCTATTGATTCGGACCAGGTCAGCCAGAGTCTGGATTACGGGAGAAGTCGCCATGGTCGCTCTCAGAGGATGTTCGGCGGCATCGCCAGGCGGTCCAGCGCCTCGGCCGCCCGCCGCAGGTGAGCGCCGCCGCCGGAAAGCGCAATCGACAGATGTCCGGGAAGCAGGACGTCCACTTCCAGCGCGGCGAGCTTACGAAGAGAAGCCATGTACTGCTGCGAATCGCAGTCCCACACGCCGGTGAGCAGGATCTTGCCCTCGTGAAAGACGGTATCGCCCGAGAACAGCACACGGCGCCCGCCGTCGTCGAGCAGAAACGACAACATGCCCGAGCAGTGTCCGGGCGTTTCGAAGACCTCGAGCGAGAGCCCGCCCACGGCGACCCGGTCGCCTTCGGCCAGGATGCGCGCCACCGGGCAGGCGTGGAACC
>CAYOTD010000250.1:0-7387 GCA_964406685.1 uncultured Solibacteraceae bacterium
TGCTGTTCCTGGCCATCGTGATGATGCCGTTCTACTACATCTCGAAGACCCACTCGGTGCCCGGCTATCTGCAATTGCGGTTCGGGGAGTCGAGCCGCGGCCTCTCGGCGGCCACCTTCGCCTTCATGACCGTGCTGATGAGCGGCATCAACATGTACTCGATGGCGCTGGTAATGAAGGTCGTACTCGGCTGGGACATCAACTTCTCCATCTGGGTCTCGTCGATCACGGTGGCCATCTACGTGGCTCTGGGCGGGCTGCGCTCGGCCATCTTCAACGAAGTGCTCCAGTTCATGCTGATCTGGCTGGGCGCGCTGGTGATTCCGGTAATGGGCCTGATCGAGGCCGGGGGTTGGGACGGGGTGCAGAAGCGTATCGCGCAGAACCTGGGCCGGCAGGACTTCACGCACCTGTGGCGCACGCTGGGATCGTTCTCCGACAATCCGATGGGCATCCACTGGACGGGCATCGTTCTCGGGCTCGGCTGGGTGATCTCCTTCGGCTACTGGACAACGGACTTTCTGGTCGTGCAGCGGGTGCTGGCGGCCAAGGACCTGCGGTCGGCCAAGATGGCGCCGGTGATCGGAGCGGCCTTCAAAATGATGGTGCCCTTCATCGTCATTCTTCCCGGTCTGCTGGGGCTGGCTGTGCTGCCGATGAAACTGGTGGGCGAGGGCGAGGCCGTGGCAACGGGCGGCCACAGCTACAACGAGGTGCTGCCGCTGATGCTGGCGCGGTACTGCGGCCCCGGCCTGCTGGGCCTGGGCATCACCGCCCTGATCGCCGGCTTCATGAGCGGCATGGCGGGCAACGTCAGCGCCTTCGCCACCGTCTGGACGTATGACATCTACCGGGCGTTCTTCAAGAAGGACGCGGGGGATGCGCACTACGTCTCCATGGGACGCTGGTGCACGATCCTGGGCGTGCTCGTCTCGATCGGCACGGCCTACCTGGTGATGCAGTTCAAGAGCATCATGGACTACGTGCAGGCGCTGTTCAGCTTCTTCATCGCGCCTCTGTTCGGCACGGTCCTGCTCGGGATGCTGTGGAAGCGGGCGACGCCGGCGGGCGGCTTCTGGGGCCTGCTGGCGGGAACGCTGTCCTCCATCGCCATGTGGGCGTGGGTGAAGATCGACCCCGGCGCGGTGGCCTACATCGCCCTGTCGGACAAGGCCAAGGACATGGCGGAGAACATGTACCGCGCGTTGTGGTCGTGGCTGGTCTGTGTGATCGTAACGGTGACGGTGAGCCTGTTGACCAAGCCGAAGCCCGACAGGGATCTGACCGGCCTGGTGTACGGCTGCACGGAGATTCCCTCGGAAGGCCATCTGCGGCTGTACCAGCGGCCGGTCTTCTGGGCTGGAGTGGTCGGCGTTGTGTTCGTCATATTCAATATTCTGGTTTGGTAGGCGCATATGCAGAAATCAATGACCTTTGGAATCATCGTCGGGAATCGCGGGTTCTTCCCGGATCACCTGGCCAAGAGCGGCCGCGAGGAGATGATTGCCGCCCTGAAGGCAGCCGGCCACGGCGCGGTCTGCCTCTCTCCGGAACAGTCCAAGTACGGTGCCGTGGAAACACGCGCCGAGGCCAAGGCTTGCGCGGACCTGTTCCGCAAGAATGCCGCCGCGCTCGACGGAATCATCGTTACGCTGCCGAATTTCGGCGAGGAGCGCGGCATCGCCGAGGCGCTTCGGCTGGCGAATCTGAACGTGCCGATTCTGATCCAGGCCACGCCCGACTCCGCCGGCAAGATGACCATCGCCGACCGGCGCGACAGCTTCTGCGGCAAGATGAGCACGTGCAACAACCTTAAGCAGTACGGCATTCCCTATTCGCTCACCACGCTGCACACCGAAGCCCCGGATTCGGCCGAGTTCAAGCGGGACCTGGCCTGGTTCGCCGCCGTCTGCCGCGTGGTGAACGGGCTGCGCGGGCTGCGCGTGGGCGCCATCGGCGCGCGTCCGGCGGCCTTCAACACCGTCCGCTACAGCGAGAAGATCCTGGAGGCCAACGGCATCGCGGTGGAGCCGATCGACCTGTCGGAGATCTTCGGCCGGATCGAGCGGATGAAGGACGACGCCCCCGAGGCGCAGGCCAAGCTGGCCGAGATCACCAGCTACGTGCCGGTGACCGATGTCCCTGCGGCGGCGCTGCTGAAGATGGCCAAGCTGGGCGCGGTGATCGACGCCTGGATGCGGGCCAACGACCTGGCGGTGAGTGCCGTGCAGTGCTGGACCGCGATGGAGGAGTACTTCGGCGTCGTGCCCTGCTCGGTGATGAGCCTGATGTCGAACAATCTGATGTCGAGCGCCTGCGAAGTCGACATCCCCGGGGTGGTCGCCATGCACACCCTGCGGCTGGCAAGCGAAACCCCCAGCGCGCTGCTGGACTGGAACAACAACTACGGAGACGATCCGGACAAAGCCGTCTGCTTCCACTGCTCCAACCTGCCGAAGCACTTCTTCGCGGACGTCCGCATGGATTACCAGGAGATCATTGCGGGTTCGGTCGGCAAGGCCAATTCGTTCGGAACCTGCGTGGGGCGCGTCAAGGCCGGTCCGATGAGCTTCGCACGGTTCTCGACCTCAGACGCGACCGGCAAGATCCGCGGCTACGTGGGAGACGGCGAGTTCACCAACGATCCGCTGGAGACCTTCGGGGGGGCGGGCGTGGTTCGCATCGCGAATCTCCAGGGCCTGTTGCGCTACATCTGCGAACAGGGCTTCGAGCACCACGTGGCGGCGAGCCTGTCGCGCAGCGCCGACGCGGTCCTGGAAGCGGCGACGAAGTACTTCGGCTGGGACGTCTACCGGCACCGATAGGGGGAACGGCCGCCTCCACCTGCTCCTGCTATAGTGATTCGTAGTCCCCCAAATCGATGCCACCGCTCAACCCGGCAGAAGCATTTGACGAGCTATCGCTGGTTCAGAAGTCGCGAACAGGCGACGATCAGGCCTTCTCTGAACTGGTCCGCCGCTACGAGCGCAAGATCTTCCGTCTGGCCAAGCACATCACCCAGAGCGACGAGGACGCCGAGGATGTCTTACAGGAGACCTTCCTGAAGGCATACGGACACCTGGGTGAGTTCCAGGGTGCCTCGAAATTCTACACCTGGATTGTCCGGATTGCGGTCAACGAGTCGCTGATGAAGCTCAGAAAGCGCAAATCGGACCGCACCGTTTCCCTCGACGAAAGCATCGATACAGGGGAGGAGACTGTTGTGCGGGAGATCGCAGTCTGGGAAGACAACCCGGAACAGCGATACTCTCAGGATGAACTCCGGGAGATCCTGGAAAAGGCCGTAGACAGCCTGCGGCCGGCATTCCGGACGGTGTTCGTGCTGCGGGACGTGGAAGAGCTTTCCACCGAAGAGACCGCGGCCGTACTGAACCTGTCCGTGCCGGCCGTCAAGAGCAGGCTGCTAAGGGCCCGCCTGCAACTCCGAGAGAAACTCACTCGCTTTTTCAGGCGTAAGGGGGATGATGTCTTTGATTACTTGTAAGGACTTTCTGAGCGAACTGAACGACTACCTCGATCAGACCACCGACCCGGAGATCCGGCGGCGGGTGGAAGAGCACATCTCGGAGTGTCCGAACTGCTGGGTCGTGCTGGATACCACCAAGAAAACCCTGCAAGTCTTCAAGGGCATGGAGCCACAGGAAATCCCCACGGATGTGCACGACCGGCTCATGGCCGCTCTACAGAGGAAGCGAGCTGGCGGGACATAGGCCCCGGAAGAACTCGCACGCGGCGCAGTGGCGGCCTTCCCGTAACGGGAAGTCGAGCCGCTCCTGAGCCAACCGCAACTGCGCGACGGCGGCGCGGGCATCGTCCAACAACGCCGCTGAGAGATCCACGGGCAGCGATTGACCGGTTCGCAGCAGGTGCAGGAACGCACGGTCCGGCAACCGGCCCAACATCCTTTGGAGCACCAGGGCGTATAGCCGAAGTTGCAGGCGGTACGGTTCCAGGCGGGCCTGATCGGCGCCGGTTGCGCGATCGGTCTTGTAGTCCACCAGCACGATCTCCCCGCCCTCCTCGAACCACAGATCGATTTGTCCGCGCAGCACGACGTCGTCCAGAGCGAACAGAAAGGCGCACTCCCGGCCGGACCGCGCGGCCCGCGCCGCCCGCTGTCCCAGCTCGGAGCGGTTGAACGCGGCAGCCAACTCGCGGGCCTCGGGGTGAGCGTCTTCCACGGTCTCGCCCGCCAGCAGCGCGTGGGTCTGCGTACCCAGTTCACTGGCGTCGATCCCGTCCTCGTCGCGCTCGCCGCCGTCTTCCGGCGCGGCGCGGCGGCGCGGGCCGGACCAGTCGGTGTAGCGGCTCAGGTAGTACCGCCGGGGACAGGCGCGGAATCCGCTGACGGATGTCACGGGCATGACCGAGTCGTATTGGCCGAAGGCCTCCGGCCGCGGCAGGACCTCATCCGCCGGAGCGGAGGAATCCGGCGGCGACTCGAAAATCCCCGCCGGGGCCTCCGTCACCACGCGTACCAAGTCCGTCCCGAGGCCGGCGGCAACCAGTTTGACCCAATCGGAGCCAGAGCCCTTGTACTCGCAGTAGGAGAGGACAAGATGCTGCTCGGCGCGAGTCATGGCGACATAGAGCAACCGGTTCTCCTCTTCTTTCTCCTTGCGCTTGCGCTCGTCGGTGAAGCGCTCGAAGGCGGCATCGGCGATGTCGCCGCCGCCGGCCGGATCGCGCCAGCGGACGCCCAACCCGGCGGCGGGATCGAAACAGACAACCGGCCGCGACCGGTCGGGATGACGCTGAAGCGCAGGCACAAAGACCACCGGAAACTCCAGCCCCTTCGACTTGTGTATGGACATCAGCCGCACGGCGTTTGACGACTCTCCCGGCGGGGCCTCCGGTTCGGCAGCGGCCATACGCAATCGTTCCAGCTCATCCAGTGTCTGGCGCAGGGTGCGCGGCCGCGCCGTGTGCAGATCGCGCAGCAGCCCCAGGAACTTCTCGACATTGGCGCGGCCGTGCGGCGTCAGAGCCGACATGTAGTCCGACTCGTCCAGCGCCTCCGCCGCCAGGCGGTCCGGCGAGACCGCGTCGCGCAGCGGGCGCAATCGCTGAAGGCGAGTGTACAGCGCTTCGAATCGGGGAAGCGCGTCGGCCAGGTGGCCGCCCGCGCACAGCCGAAGCAGCGTCTCGTCATCGACTCCGGCCAGGGGCGACCGCAGCAGGCCCGCCAGAGCGATCTCATCTCGCGGATTCGCCAGCACCGTGAGCCACGCCGTCAGGTCGCGCACCTCGCGCGTTTCGAAGAAGGTGCGGCCGCCAGCCACCAGCGCCGGAATGCGCGCCGCCAGCAGCGCCTGCCGGATAGGTTCCAGCGCGTTCAGCGACCGGCCGAGCACGGCGAAATCCGAGAACTCGGCCGGCAGCGCGTCCTTCAGATCCAGAATCCGGCGCGCAATGGCGGCCGCTTCGATCACCGCGGCCTCGCCACTTGAACTCGCCTGAGCCACGATCACTTCCACCGACGGGCAGGACTTGGGCGCGAACTTGTCGCAGGGCTCAAGCCGGTGGCGCTCCACTCCCGGCGCCTGGGTGAAGACGGCGTTGACGGCATCGAGGACTTCCGCCCGGCTGCGGTGATTCCGGCGCAGTTCATGGACCGGCTTGCCGGCGGAGGCGACCGCGTCGCGGTAGCTCCGGAACACTTCCGGCTCCGCGTGACGGAAACCGAAGATCGACTGGTTGACGTCGCCCACGGCGAAGAACCGGCCCGGCCGTCGCAGCAGATCCACAAGCCTCCACTGGAGCGGGTTGGTGTCCTGCAATTCGTCCATCAGCACGGCGTCGAAGCTGTCGCGGACGCGGGCGGCAACCTCGGCCTCTTCGCGCAGCAGGCGGATAGCGCCCTCTTCCAGGTCGTCGAAGTCGAGAGCGCTCAACTCGCGCTTGCGGCGGCGCCAGGCGGTGTCGATGCGCCGGATGGCATCGGCCAGCAGGCCGTAAAGCGGCTGATTATAGGCCGCGATCAGCGACGCCTTCAGCGCCGGGATCGTTTCGTCCCGCAACGGCTTCATCGCGTTGTAGAAGGCATTGCCGGCCTTCAACCCCCTCAGGTTGCAGGGGAATCCGGCGAGCAGGCGGAAATGCTCGACACCGATCTCGCCGGACCCAAGTGCGGCGGCTCTCGACAGCCAGACCCGCAGATCCTCCACACGCCTCGCCTGTGCTTCGCTGCCGCCGGTGGCGCCTGCCAGGTACTGACGCACCGGGTCGAACACGGCTTCCAGAGCGGAGCGCGCGGGGGCGGGTGTCCAAGTCAGCCGGTCCGGCAATGCGCCCGCCACTCGCATGGCTTCATATACCTCGATGAGCGCCTGCGCGAGATCCGGCTGGCGGCCGTTCGGATCGCTGCTCACATAGAGACGGTCGAGCAGGGAAAGCAGCCGTTCCCGGTCTTCCCGCAGAAGCTGGTCGAGCGTTTCCACGGCCGCCGCTTCCAGTTCGGCCGCCGTCTGGTTCTCGTCGAAGACGACGAACTCCGGGTCCACGCCCGCGGCGATGGCGTGGTCCTTGAGCAGACGCGCGCAGAAGCCGTGGATGGTGGAGATCCAGGCGTGCTCGATGGCCGCACGGCGTTCCGCCTGGTCCGCGAACTCCGGCACCAAGCGCTGTCGGATCTCGGTGGCCGCCTTTTCGGTAAAGGTGATGGCCAGGATGCGGCGCGGGTCGAGCCCCTCCTGCTCCACCAGCCAGCGGAAGCGCGCGATCAGAACCCGCGTCTTGCCCGATCCCGGCCCCGCGACAACACACACATCCTGGCCGCGCGCCTCCACGCAGGCCTGTTGTTGCGGGGTGAGGGTCATTCGGCCCCCTCCGCGGCGGTGATCACACGCGCGGGGACGGTCTCCACCCGGCAGATGGCGGCGAAATCGCAGTGGGCGCACTTGTCCGGATCGGCCGGCGCCGCGGCGATCTCGCCTGCGCGGATCTTCCCGGCCGACTCCGTTGCGCGCGCCAGCGCCTGGTCGACGACCTCCCGGAGCACGTCCGGCACGCAGTCGGCGACGGTGGCGGGCAGTTCCGGGACCTCGCAGCGCCACCCCTCGCAGGCCGCCTCGCGCTTCAGGCCGCAGTAGACCATGGCGGCCGGCTTCAGCCCGAACAGCCTCTCCACCGCCGCCAGGTAGAGACCGCCCTGCACCAGCCGGCCCTGCTCGTGCGCCCGGACGTTGTCCCGCACGGTCTGCGGGCTGGAGTACTTGTAGTCGACGACGATGCGATGATGCGCTCCTTCCTGGCGGCGGTGATGCGGGAAGAGGGGTACGCGGTGGAGGAAGCGGAGAGCGGGAGGCGGGCGCTGGAGACGCTGCGCCGCGAGGGGTTCGACCTCGTGGTCACGGACGTCCGCATG
>CAYOTD010000251.1:0-7372 GCA_964406685.1 uncultured Solibacteraceae bacterium
AGACGCGCCGGCACCTGTTTGAACCATTCTTCACGACCAAGGCCGAGGGCAAGGGGACGGGCCTGGGATTGGCGAGCGTGCATGGGATCGTTACGCAAAGCGGAGGACACGTGTGCTGCCAGACCGTGCCAGGGCAGGGCACGGAATTCCACATCCTCCTGCCGGCGACGGACCGGAGTCCGGCGCCGGGAGCGGGCGCGAACGCGGAGGTGGGCAGAGGGCAGGGGACGCTGCTGGTCGTGGAAGACGAGCCCGCGCTGCGGAAGCTGTTGCAGGATGTCCTGGAAGGCTGCGGATACCGGGTATATACGGCGTCCGGCGGAGAAGCCGCGCTCGAGTTTCTATCATCGGAGCGAGCGGATCTGCTGCTGACGGACCAGGTAATGCCCGGCGTCGGCGGCAGAGATCTGGCCGCCCGGGCGCGGGCGTTGCAGCCGGGAATCAAGGTGTTGCTCATGTCCGGCTATGAAGGCGTGGACCCCTCACGGTCCGGGGAAGAGCAAGAGGCGGCGCCACTGATCGCAAAGCCGTTCAGCCCGCGGGCGCTGGCGCGGAAGATCCGCGAGGTTCTGGGGGAAGCGTGAGCCCCTGGGAGCAGTCCTTCATTCAAGGGGCGGGGGCGGGGAGGCGGCGGAGTTCGATCTTGCGCACGGCGCCGGTGGTGTTGTAGGAGGCGAAACCGAAGGGGGCTGAGAGCTTGATTTCGCCGTGGCGGAGGCCGATTTCGCGGCCGGCGATGCCCACGTCGATGAGGCGCTGGTCGTCGATCCAGGCCTGGATTCTGCCGGGAGCGACTTGCAGGCGGAATCGGTACCAGCGGCCGGTTTCAAAAGCGACGTAGGTCCGCGTTTCGTTCTCGGAGGCGTCCCATCCATCCAGGCTCGACAGGCCGACGATGTCGCCGCCCCAGCCGCCGACGACCCAGGTGCAGAAGGAATCCCCCACCGGAAAGGTCAGGCTGGCGAAGAAGTCGTTGCCCTGGATCTGCGCGGCTTCGAAGCGGACCTCGTAGTTGGACTTGGGCAACGCGCCGGTGAAGTTGACGCCCGTCATGGGCGCTCCCGCTCCGAGGACGATGGCGGCGTTGTCGACGCGCACCTGGCCGCGGCCGGTGAACGGCGTCTCTTTCCAGCCCTGCAAGGTCCTGCCGTCGAACAGGGACTGCCACTCGCCGGCGGCCAGAAGCGCGACGAGAGCGAACTTCAGCAGCATTTGGGCCTCGTGAACTTGGCCATCAGGCGTTGCTCGGAGAAGCGGCGCCACTCGGGACCCGAGTGCGCGCGCCCGTGCGCGGCCAGGTGGCGCTGGTAGGCGTTTTCGTCGGCCAGCTCGCGCAGCAGGCCGATGAGGATGCGCCGCAGACGGAGCAGGTGTTTCATATCTCCTCCGCGTTCAGTTTGGAAAGCACGAAGGGCGCTTCGGTCACCTTGGCTTCGCGCGTGCCACGCAGGATGCCGGCCCACACGCGCACCGAGTCGATCAGGATGGTGGTGACCAGGACCAGGAAGATGCCGCACACCACCGCGTCCAGGCGGTTGTTGAAGATCAGGGTCTGGGTCTCGGGGGAGGCGGCGGCGTTGGGCAGGGCGGCCAGGCGCTCGGCCTGCGCCAGGAAGCCGATGCGCGGCTCGGGGGAGAAGATCTTCTGCCAGGCGGCGGTATAGGTGGCCGCGACAAGCCAGACCAGCGGCACGCAGGGAATCCACATGTACCTGGCGCCGTGCATCTTCAGAAGAATGGTGGTGGCCACGCACAGAGCGACGGCGGCCAGCAGTTGATTCGAGATGCCGAACAGCGGCCACAGGGAGTTGATGCCGCCGAGCGGGTCGCGGACTCCCTGGATCAGGAAGTATCCCCAGGCCAGGACGATGGCGGCGCTGGTCCCGATGACGCCGGGAAGCCAGCTTGTGCGGCCCAGCGGCTTGATGAGGTGGCCGAGCAGGTCCTGCAACATGAAGCGGCCCACGCGCGTGCCGGCGTCGATGATGGTGAGGATGAACAGCGCCTCGAACATGATGGCGAAGTGATACCAGAAGCCGAGGATGGCGCGGCCGCCGCCGCTCTGGGCGAAGATGTGCGCCATGCCCAGGGCGAGGGAGGGCGCTCCGCCGGTGCGAGCGAACAGGGAGGATTCGCCGACGTCGCTGGCGAGGGCGGCCATTTGCGCGGCGGTGACCGGGAAACCCCAGCCGGTGATGGTGTGCGCGGCGGCCTCGGCGGTCGCGCCGACGATGCCGGTGGGGGAGTTCACGGCGAAGAAGACGCCGGGTTCGAGCACGCAGGCCGCGATCATGGCCATGATGCCGACGAAGCTTTCCAGCAGCATCGAGCCGTAGCCTATCGGCAAGGCATGACTCTCCTTGGCGATCATCTTGGGGGTGGTGCCGGAACTGATCAGGGAGTGGAAGCCGGAGATGGCGCCGCAGGCGATGGTGATGAAGCAGAAGGGGAAGATCTTGCCGGCGAAGATGGGACCGGTGCCGTCGACAAAGCGCGTGAAGGCGGGAAGCTGAAGCTCGGGCCGCACGAAGACGATGCCGATGGCAAGCAGGAAGACCACGCCCAGCTTGACGAAGGTGGACAGGTAATCGCGCGGCGCCAGCAGCAGCCAGACCGGCAGCGCGCTGGCGAAGAAGCCGTAGACGATCACCGAGATGGCCAGCGCCATGCCGCCCAGGGTGAACCAGGGGGCGAGCGTCGCGGAGTTGGCCACCGCCTCGCCGCCGAAGATGGCCAGGACGACCAGGGCGAAGCCGATCAGCGATACTTCGAGCACTTTGCCCGGCCGCCAGTAGCGCAGGTAGAGGCCCATAAAGACCGCGATGGGCATGGTGGCGGCGATGGTGAAGGTCCCCCAGGGGCTGCCTTTGAGCGCGTTGACCACCACCAGGCCGATCACGGCCAGCAGGATGATCATGATGAGCAGGACGGTGACCAGGGCGGTGAGGCCGCCCACCTTGCCGATCTCCTCGCGCGCCATCTGGCCGAGCGATTTGCCGTCGCGGCGCATGGAGCAGAACAGGATGATGAAGTCCTGCACGCAGCCGCCGATCACCGCGCCGATGATGATCCACAGGGTTCCGGGAAGATAGCCGAATTGCGCCGCCAGGGTGGGCCCGACGAGGGGTCCGGGGCCGGCGATGGCCGCGAAGTGATGGCCGAAGAGGATCCACTTGTTGGTGGGTTCGAAGTCGTGGCCGTTGCGAAGCCGTTCGGCGGGGGTGGCGCGCTCGTCGTTGAGCGCCATGACGCGCGCGGCGATGAACTTGGCGTAGAAGCGGTATCCGATCAGGTACGTACAGACGGAGGCCAGCATCAGCCAGAGGCTGTTGATGTGCTCGCCACGGCCGATGGCGATGCCGGCCAGACAGTAAGCGGCCACCACGGACAGGGCGCCCCATCCGAAGTGGCCGAGGATTTTCTTCATAGGACTGAGATTTTACCAATCCCGGCACCCTGGTATACTCGAAGTGCGGAGGCCGAAGACGGACAGAGCCAGCGATCCCCGATACAACTTCGATGCCGACCCATCTCTGGACGAGATTATCGCCCAACAAGGGAAGGGTCCGATCGCCGATCTCTCCGTTCTGCACGGGGATTTCTGGCCGGAAGAGGAATCTGTCGAGGATTTTCTTGCGGCACTCCATGAGTGGCGCGGCCACAAGAGAATAGACCCCGCCGCATGAACCGTGTCGTCGTCGATACCGACGTCGTCTCGCTGATCTTCAAAAGCCATCCGATAGGAGCCTTGTACGAGGCTGATCTTGCCGGTTGCACGCTGCTGATTTCGTTCATGACGCTGGCGGAGTTGGACCGGTGGGCCATCCAGTCCAAGTGGGGAACGGCACGCCGCGAGTGGCTGCGACTGTATCTCGATCGCTTCGTGTTGCTGCCTTACAGCCGCAGGCTCTGCTCGATGTGGGCGGAAGTGACCGTGGCCGCGCAGGCCCGCGGGCGGCGGATCGATTGCGCTGATGCCTGGATTGCCGCCACGGCGCTTCGGCACGACGTGCCGCTGGTAACGCACAATCGCGACGACTATCTGGGAGTGCCGGGGCTGAAGCTGATTTCCCACGGGTGATTCCGCTCAAAGGCGCGGCCTGGCTGCGCCGGGAACCGTCTCGTTCATCCGCTCTGGTAATCTGGACGATTGGATCGGGTTCCTGGAGAGATGAATGTCTAGTTCGGCTACGACCAAGGCGCCGGCCGCCAAAGGGATGTTTGTGATCGAGGGCGGCCGCAATGTTGTCTTTACTTTCGCACTTGTCAGCTCCCTGTTCCTTCTGTGGGGATTCTGCAACGGACTCATCGACGTAATGGACAAGCACTTCCAGGACGAGCTGGGCCTGAGCAAGAGCCAGTCGGCCTGGGTGCAGTTCGCGCACTACCTGGGCTACTTCCTGATGTCGATTCCGGCCGGGTGGCTGGCGACCAAGCTGGGATACAAGGGCGGCATCATCGCCGGGCTGCTGATCGTGGCGGCCGGGGGGCTGTGGTTCATCCCGGCAACCAACATCAGCAACCAGGTTCACTCAGGCGCCGTTTCGCCGAACATGGCCTTCGTGGCGTTTCTCGCGGGGGTCTGCCTGATCGCCACGGGACTGACGTTCCTGGAGACCATCGCCAACCCGTACACGACGGTGTTGGGCGACCGGCGGTTCGCGGCGACGCGCATCAACCTGGCGCAATCGTGCAACGGCGTCGGCTGGATTCTGGGGCCGATCGTCGGCAGCATCTTTTTCTACTCGGTGGACGCCGCCGGGAAGAGCACGGGCAGCCAGACGCTCTACATCCCCTATGCCGGCATCGCCGGCGTGGTGATCGTGCTGGCCGTCATCTTCTACTTCGCCCCCGTGCCGGATATCAAGTCCGAAGACGACTACCACCTGGAGGATCCGACGGCGGCGGTGTCGCACTCGATCTGGTCGCACCCGCACTTCGTGATGGCGGTGGCGGCGCAGTTCTTCTACGTCGCCGCGCAGGCGGGCATTTTCAGTTTCTTCATCAACTACATGACGGCGGAAACGCCGGCGATTCCGGCATCGTGGAAGTCGGCCATGGATGGGGTGGCGGGGAACGCGGGTTTCCTGCGGGACTGGCTGACGGGCTGGTTCGAGACAGGCAAGAGCGGTGTGCTGGCGATCAGCAACAAGGGCGCCTCGAACCTGGCATCGCTCGGCTTCGTCTGTTTCCTCGCCGGCCGGTTCACGGGCGCGCTGCTGCTGAAGAGGTACTCGGCCCACAAGGTCCTTGGGCTCTATGGCGCGATCAACGTCCTGGCGACGCTGCTGGTGTTCTTCAAGCTGGGCTGGTTCTCGGTGGCCTGTGTGTTCCTTAGCTACTTCTTCATGTCGATCATGTTCCCGACGATCTTCGCGCTGGGGATTTTCGGCCTGGGCGGGAGAGCCAAGCGTGCCTCGGCCTACATCGTGATGGCGATCATGGGCGGGGCGATTCTGCCGAAGGTGATGGGCGCGGTCGCCGACAAGTACGACATGTCCCGGGGCTTCATCGTCCCGATGTTCTGCTTTATCATCGTCGCCTACTACGGCTTCCAGTGGCCGAGTCTGAGCAAGGCCGAGTCGCTCAACGGGGCGCCGGGGATGTCGGGGCATTAGCACGAAGGGAGGCTGGAGAAACGAGAACCGCTTCCGCAGTTCTGCTGCTGGCGATCGCGAGTTTCCACTTCGGTCCGTTGCGCGCCCAGGCCGCGCCCGGCGGAGAAAGCGCCAGGGCGGGCTATGCGGAGGAGTCCCTCAATCCGGCTCGCGGAGTCGGCCTGATGGGCTTCGGCGAGCGGGACCGCGCCGGCGGCAACCAGGGCATCCACGACGACGTCTCCGCGACAGCCCTGTTCCTCGACGATGGACGGGAGCAGGTGCTGATCGTCGGGTACGATCTCTGCTTTCTGAGCCGCGACGAAGCCGACCGGGTGCGGGGCGCCATCGGCCGTGAGCTGAATCTCAGGCCAAGTCAAATCCTGCTGAATTTCTCCCACTCGCACTCGGGCCCGCGGACCGGGACGTGGTATTACGCGCCGCGAGACCCGTACTTTGTGCAGAACGTGATCGAACCGGCGACCCTGCGCGCGGCGGCGAAGGCAAAGGAGTCGGCGCGCGAGGTCACGATCTGGGTGGGAGAGGGTGAGACACGGCTGCCGTTGAGCCGGCGGCGGCCGAACCGGGAAACCGGACGGCTCGACTTCGGCCCGAATCCCGCCGGGGCGGCGTACCGCAAGCTGCCTGTGGTCCTGTTCAAGGATCCCGGAGGGAAAACGCTGTACGCCCTGTTCTCGGTTTCGGCGCATCCTTCCAGCATCAAGGGCAACGAGCGGGCGTTCTTCGTTTCCGCCGACTACCCCGGCGCGGCGCGCCGGGCGCTCAAGCGCCGCCTGGGGCTTGCGGGCGCCGTCTTTCTGCAAGGGGCGGGGGGCGACAGCAAGGCGTCGGTGAACGGCAAGACGTTTCTCGACGGCACGTGGGAGGATGTGTTCAAAGCTGGCGAGCAGGTCGCCGAAGAGGTGATCGGTTGCATCTCGAAGGGTCTTGTTCCGGCCAAGCCCGCGATTGTTGCCAGATCGGTGGAGATGCGGTGGCCGATGCAGCCCGCCATGAGCCGGAGCGGATACGCCGAAATCGCCGCGCTTCCGGCGCGTCCCGGCGGGCGTCCGGACGTCCGGCAGATCTGGGCCGCCGACATGGTGGCGCAACTCGATCAGGGCTACACGCTGCCCACGGCGATTCCGATCACGGCACACGGCATCCGCCTGGGGGCGGGCTTCCGCATGATCGCCATCGAAGGGGAGATGGTGGCCGAGCTTGGGCACCTGATCCGCGACCATTACAGCAGCGGCGTGACCATGCCGCTCGGCTACTCCAACGGCTGCCAGTTGTACCTGCCGACCTCGAAGATGATGGATGAGGGCGGCTACGAGGTGGAAAGCTACTGGGAATACCGGTTCCCCGCGCCGCTGGCAAAAGGCGTGGAAGAGATCCTGAAACGAACGCTGCGGCAACTGGAGCGGGACGGCGTGCGGTAGAGCCGCCCGCCGCTACATCACCGGGCCGATGCGCCAGGGGACGAACTCGCGGTGACCGAGCCGTTCGGCCGCGGTGCGCTCGCCCGAGGCCACACGCAGCAGCGTCTCGAAGATCTCGCGTCCCATCTCGTCGAGGGTCGCCTCGCCGTCGGCGATGCGGCCGGCGTTGATGTCGATGTTGTCCGGCATGCGTCGCCAGGTGGCGGTGTTGCTGGAGATCTTGACGACCGGGACGGTGGGGAATCCGATGGCCGTGCCGCGGCCGGTGGTGAAGGCGATCAGGTTGGCGCCGCCCGCCGCCAGGCCGGCGAGCGACGGCGGATCGTATCCGGG
>CAYOTD010000252.1:0-1734 GCA_964406685.1 uncultured Solibacteraceae bacterium
ATGCCGGCGCGGTGCCATTTCTCGCCGAACTCGCCGCCGCCGCGCAGGTTGGGGACGGCGTAGACGCCGCCTAACTCCGCCACCACGGCGGCGATCTCCCGGAACCCCGGCCGCTGGCTCTGGGCGAAGCCGCCGTAACCGGTGAGATAGACGGGGTTGTCGCCGTCGAGGGTCAGTCCTTTCTTGTGAACGACGAACATGGGGACGCGCGTGCCGTCGCGGGAGGTGAACCAGACCTGCTTTTCTTGGTAGTCCCCGGGCTTGATGGGGATGGCCGGCCGAAACCAGACCTGGCGCGCGCCGCTGGCAACCTGATACCGGTAAGTGGCGCCCGGAGTAAGATACGAGCTATAAGTGAAGAACGCTTCGTCGCGCGACCAGCGGCCGTAGATACTGGAGACCGTGCCGGGGCCGGGCGCGCGGAACTCGCCCAGGAACTTACCCGAAGCGTCAAACTGCTTGATGCGGGGAAGGACGTTTTCCAGATACTGCACGAAGAGGCGGCCGCCGGCGGCGCTCACATCCGCGATGGGCACGGTTGATTCCGGGACGATCTCCTTCCAGTCCGCCTGGCCGGGCCGTTCCG
Source organism: uncultured Solibacteraceae bacterium (assembly GCA_964406685.1). Taxonomy (GTDB): domain Bacteria; phylum Acidobacteriota; class Terriglobia; order Bryobacterales; family Bryobacteraceae; genus JACQZT01. Next base: position 587 of record CAYOTD010000252.1, read on the forward strand.
GATCGACGGCGAACAGGCGCCAGTTGGGCGCTTTCCAGTTGGTCCAGAGAAAGAGCCTGCCGCCGGCCAGGAAGGGGCGGAACTCGGCGTCGAGGCCCACGGCCACGGGCCGGATCGGACCTCGAGACGTCTCGTCGCGCAGGAAGACATCGGTCCTGGCGGCGGCGCCGTGGGCAACCGCGAGCAGCAGCCAGCGGCCGTCCTGCTCCGGAAGGCCGACGGAGATCCAGTTAGTGCGCGTGTAGCCGTCGCCGAAGACTTTGACGTCGCGGCTGGAATCGGCGCCCAGGGCATGATAGTAGATGCGCGGGCCTTCCGGGTCGAGACGGCCGTAGTAGTAACCCGAGTTATCCTTCTTGAGAGAGAACGAGGTGTAGCGGGCGCGGGGCAGCGTGTCCGGCCTGAGGGTGCGTGTCTTGAGATCGAGCAGACGGACTTCGACTTCATCCTCGCCGCCCTTGCGCACGACATAGGCCAGCAGCGAGGCGTCTTCGGACACGGCGAACAACTGGACGGAGACGCTTTCGTCGCGGCTGACCTGGTTGGGATCGACGATGACTTCGTCTTTGCCGTCGAGGCCCACGCGCAGGCAGATGGAGGAGCGATTCTCCGGCTTCAGCCGGCGCGCGAAGAAGTAGCGGTTGCCGCGCGCGGCGGGGACGCCGACCGAATCGATGCGGCGGAGCCGGGTCAGGCGGTCCTTGATCCACCCGCGCGGGACACGCGCCAGGTAGGACTGCGTGTAGCGGATCTGGGAGTCGAGCCAGGCGCGGGTCTCGGGGCTGGTCTGGTCCTCGAGCCAGCGGTAGGAGTCGGAGATTTCGATGCCGTGGAGTTTCTCTGTTACTACTTCGACGCGGGTGGGCGGAAACGCGGCCGCCAACAGGAGGGCGAAACACAGCATGGGCGACTCCTAACGTTCGACGCGATACATGGTCAGCCCGGACAGCAGCTTGGGATAGAAGTCGGTGGACTTCTGCGGCATCACGCCGCCGGAAAACGAGATGTCAGCCACTTCCTCGATGGGCGTGGGCTTGAGCAGCAGCGCCATCTGCGCGGAGCCGCCGCGGACCAGTTCGATGGCGGTGTCGAGTCCGCGGACATAGCGGATGTTGCGCTCCTCGCGCACCGCTTCGTCGCCGATTCCG
>CAYOTD010000252.1:1744-7362 GCA_964406685.1 uncultured Solibacteraceae bacterium
GAAGGACGGCCACGTCGGGCTCGCGCGGGCCGCGGGCGGTTTCCAGCAGGCACAGCTGGTCCGACCCGTGGATGGCGACGCCGATGCGGGTGCGGCCGGGGTGGGGTTGGTCCCAGGCGGCGCGCAGGGCGTCGGAGGAATCGACAAGCTCGACGCGGAAATCCGCGGCGGCGCGCTCGAGGAAGCGTGTGGCGTCGAACCCCTCCAGGTTGTCGACCAGCCGGTGGGTGGCCAGGATGCGAAGGCCCGGGGAGTGCATGTTGACGAAGGTCATCATGACGCGGCGCGCGTCTTCCAGTTGGGGGTTGGCGTCGCGGAAGGCCAGGGCCGTTTCATAGCGGTGATGGCCGTCGGCGATGACGAGCTTGTGGGGCTGCATGAGCTGCCGGATGCGATCGACGCGCTCGGGGGCGGCGATTTTCCAGACACGGTGGCGGGTGCCGTACTCATCCTCGACCTCCATGAGGGGCGCCGAAGCCGAGGCCGTCTCGTCGAGCAGGGCGTCGACGGCGCGGGCGGGGTCGGGATAGAGCATGAAGATCTGGCCGAAGTGGGCGCGGGTGTGGCGCAGCAGTTCCATCCGGTCGCGCTTGGGGCCGGAGAGGGTCTTCTCGTGGCGGTGCACGACGCCGGCCGCGTAGTCCTCGACCGCGCCCAGGCCGATGAAGCCCTTGCGCGTGAGGCGGTCGCCGGTGTCCGGGAGGGTGAAGTCCTGGAAGTAGGCGTAGAAGCCGGGCGAGGTTTCGCGCGCGAGAACGCCCGAGGCGATCCACTCTTCCAGGTGGCGCGCGGCGCGGGTGTAGACGTTGTCGGAGTCGCTGTCGCCGGGGGTGGACTTGCCCAGGATGACGCGCACCAGGTTGTGAGGGCTGAGCTCGAGATAGCGCTCGCGCATCGCCGCCGAGATCTTGTCGTAGGGCTGGGTTACCAGGTCGGCAAGGCGGCCGGCGGCGGGAGTGTAGCGGTAGGGAAGGAATGGAAAGACGTTGGCCATAGCCGGGGAACTCCCAGGATAGCAGGTGCTCCCGGAGATGGTCTCGGGAGAAGGAGAGTTGTCTCGACGCGGCAAGCGGAAGCTTGCTACCGCCGGTCGTACTTAGGGAATGCCGGGCGCTGGTGCTTGGGCGTGGGGTTCTTGCGCAGGGCCTCCAGCACCACTTCGACCGCCTTTTCCAGTTGCGGGTCGCGGCCCTGGCGGACCGCCTGCGGGTCGTGTTCGACCTCGATGTCGGGCGCAATGCCCGTGTTCTCAGCCACCCACTCGCGTTTTTCCGGGTCCCAGAATCCGACCGAGGGCGGGGAGACGAAGCCGCCGTCCATCAGTTGCGGCGAGCCGCCCAGGCCGCCGACCAGTCCGCCCCAGGTGCGCTTGCCGATCAGGGGCCCAACGCCACCGCGGCGGAAATACCAGGGCATGGTGTCGCCGCCGGAGCCGGCGTACTCGTTGATCAACATCGCCTTGGGTCCGAAGATGCCGCCGAGGGGGCCGGTGACGTCCTCGCCTTCGCGCATGGTGCGGTAGTGCAGCAGGGGGCGGCGCAAGTAGTCGAGGATGTAATCGGGCTGGGCGCCGCCGCTGTTGAAGCGCTCGTCCATGATGGCGCCTTCCTTACCCACCTGCGCGAAGTAGTAGCGGTTGAAGTTGGTGTAGCCGCCGAAGGAGGTGTCGGGGAGATAGACGTAGGCCAGGCGGCCGCCGCTCAACTGATCCACCTTGCGGCGGTTGTCCTCGATCCAGGCGAGGTTGCGCAGGCGCTGCTCGTTTTCGAGCGGGATAACGACGGCGTCGCGCGCGCCCGCTCCGCTGGGGTCGGGTCCGACTTTGATGACGACCTGGCGGCCGGCCGTGCCCTCGAAGAACTCGTAGAGGTTGTCGGCGGCGCGGAGGGGGCGGCCGTTGACCGCGAGCAGATACTCGCCGGCCTTGACGTTGACGCCGGGTTGGGTGAGGGGGGCGCGGAGATCGGGGTTCCAGCTTTCGCCGTTGTAGACGCGCGCGAAGCGGTAGCGGCCGTTCTCGACGGTGTAGTCGGCGCCGAGCAGGCCGCCGCGCACGCGCCGGACCTCGGGGGCCGCGCCGCCAGACACGTTCAGGTGGCTGGCCGTGAATTCGCCCATCATCTCGGAGAAGAGATAGTTCAGATCCGAGCGGCTGCCCACCGCGTCGAGGAACGGCTCGTAGCGCTTCATCATGAGCGGCAGGTCGAGGCCGTGGAGGTTGGGGTCGTAGAAGAAGTCGCGCTGGATGCGCCAGGCCTCGCGGTACATCTGACGCCACTCGGTGCGCGGCTCCACGCGGACCTCCATCCCGTCGAGCTTCAGGACGCCCTCGCCGGGCTTGGGCGGCGGCCCGATGGCGGCGATGCGCCAGTTGCCGGCCTGGCGGAACAGCATCTTCTCGCCGTTGGCGGAGACGTCGAAGGCGCTCACTGCGTCCATCACGCGGTCCGTCTTGCGGGTCTTCATCTCGAACTTGTGGACGAGGCGCCCGCCGGGACCCGAGCCTGGACCGGCAGCGAAGGGCGTTTCGCCGAGGAGCAGCACGCCCTCCTTGCCGGCGTAGAGGGCCGAGTAGTTGCGCGCCGGGATGGGGAGGGCCAGGATGCGCTGGCCGATGTCGTCGAAGTCGATGGCGACCCGCGGAGGTCCGGCGGGTTTCTTCTCCTTCGCCTGGTCCTTCTCGCCGGGCTTGGCCGCCGGGGTTTCCTTCTCTTCGTCGCTTTCCGGCGCCAGCGGGTTGGGCAGGTCCTTGCGAAGGACGACCACGTAGGGGGTGCTCGTCACCGGGCGGAAGAAAGCGGACATGTCGCGCCAGCCCACGTTGAGGCCGGTGTCGGTGCTGGCGAGGAAGTAGAGGTGCTTGCCATCGCGGTCAAACACGGGGAGCGTGGCGTCGCTCATGCCGTCGGTCAACTGGCGGCTCTGCCGGGTTTCGAGCGAGTGGACGAAGACGGCGCGCAGGGTATTGCGAAGCTGCTTGGTGTAAGTAAGCCAGCGGCTGTCGGGCGACCAGGAGATGTGCGAGATGCGGCGCGGGCCGTCGAAACGGTCGGTGTCGACCAGGACCGTCCGGCCGGTGGCGAGATCCAGGTATGACAGGTTGAGAGGTTTCCCGGTATAGGCGATTTTCTTACTGTCGGGCGACCAAACCGGTTGATAATAGTAAGTGGGGCGCTCGTCGAGACGGAATGTTCTCGGTTCACCCTGGCCGGTGTGATCGCGCACGACTAACTCATACTCGCCCGAAGCATCGGAGTAGTAAGCGATGGAATGGCCGTCGGGCGACCAGGAAGGGTAGCGATCGGCCGCGCCCGGAGAGTTAGTCAGATTCCGCGGGTCGCCTTTTTCGGCGGGCACGGTGAGGATTTCGCCGCGCGCCTCGAACACGGCGCGGGCCCCGGTGGGCGAGAGGGCGGCGGAGGAGATGCGGCCGGAGACCCGTTCCAGGCGCGGGCGCACCTCGGGGAGATCGCCGCTCAGGGCGATCTGGACGGGACGCGTTTTGCGCGTTTTCAGGTCGAAGAGGTGAATGGCGCCGAACTGCTCGTAGACAATGACGCCGGGGCCGAGAGAGGCGCTGTTGAGGTCGAAACCGGTGTTGGGAAGCGTCGGGACGACCTTAGCGGTCTTCGTGTCGTATTCGTACAGCGTCATGGCGCCGCCTCGGTCCGAGAGGAAGTAGATGCGGTCGCCGGCCCACATCGGCCGCCAGTCGTTGGAGTTGTCGCGCGGCACCTTCTCGACGGCGGAATCCGAGAGGCGCGCGATCCAGATGGCGCTGGTCCGCCCGCCGCGGTAGCGCTTCCAGGTGGTGAAGGCCGGGGCCAGGGGGGTGTAGGCGATGCGCGCGCCGTCGGGGGAGAAGCAGGCGTCGTCGGCCATCGGAAGGGGCAATTCTTCGGGGAAGACGCCGTCGACGGCGGCGATCGTGAAGAGCCGGGCGAAGCGCGAGTAGCTGTTGCGCGTGGAGCGGAACAGGACGCGTTTGCCATCCCGCGTCCAGCCGACGGCGGTGTCCGGCGCCGGGTGCCAGGTGAGCCGCCGCGGAACGCCGCCGGCGGCGGGGACCACGAAGACGTCGGTGTTGCCGTCATACTCGCCGGTGAAGGCGATGGAGCGGCCATCGGGAGAAAAGACGGGGCCGGTCTCCTGGCCCGCGCCGGTGGTCAGCCGCTGGGCCGCGCCGCCCTGGCGGGGAACGGTCCAAAGATCGCCCGCATAGTGAAAGACGATGTGCGTCGCGCTAACCGCCGGCTGGCGGTACAGGGTCGGAGCGGCCGGAGCAAGACTGGCCAGCGCCAGCAACGGCAAGAAGAATCGCAGGGACATTAGGATATCGCCTCGGGCTGAACTGGCATCGTATCACGGCGGGTTGGGGCGGGGGAACGTCCCGTCTGTCCCCGGTTGTGGACTACTTGTCCAGGCGGCGGAGGATGTCCCAGTAGGCGCCGCGGTGGCCTTGCGCTATGGCTTCAACCAAGCGGGTGTTGGCGTTGTAGTTGTAATTGACGTTGGAGCGGGCGGGGTCGAAGAAAAGGAAGCGCGGGTCACCGGCTATCTGGCGGTCCAGGATGGCGAAGATCTCTGGGGCCAGGGCGGGCTCCAGGTAGAAATAGGGTTCCGTTGGCGGGGGCAGGGTCTGGGCCAGTGGCGTGCCTTGGTAGACGCGGATGCCTACTGTTACTCCTACTCTGTCCGGGGCGGCTTGTTTGATTACTTCTATGCCACGAGTTAGCGAGTCTTTGGTTTCGCCGGGGGAGCCTAAGAGTAAGTCGAGCATTACGCTCATGCCCTGGTCGCGGGCGTGGCGGGCGGCGGTTACTACATCCTCGCCGGTGTGGTTGCGGCCCAGGCGCTTCAGCATCGTGTCGTCGCCGTGGTCGGCGCCGAAGTTGATGCCGGCGCAGCCGGCGGCGCGCATGGCGCGGGCCAACTCGCGCGAGAAGGGGCGCGGAGCACAGTACGCATACCAGCGGAGACGGCCGCCCAGGCCGCGGCGCGCGATCTCGCGCGAGACCTCGAGGGCGTGGTTCGCCGGGAGATTGAATTCGCCGTCGCAGGTGTGCAGGTGGTCGATGCCCTGGTCGAGCAAGCACTCGATCTCGTCCACCACGGAGGCGGGCGGACGCAGGCGCGTGCGGCGGCCCTTGGCCAGCGGGTCGGCGCAGTAAACGCAACGGGCCGGGCAGCCGCGCCGGGTCTCGAAGCCCGCCTGGCCGCCGCGCTGGAAATAGCGGCGGTTGTCGGCCCAGCGCCGGGTCATGGGGGGTAGAGTGTCGAGCGCTCCGAGGCGCGGCGGGTTACGGCGCCACCCGAAGCCGCGGAACAGGATGAGGCCGGGAAGGTCGTCCACGTTCTCGTGACGGTCGAGGCGCGTAGCCAGTTCGGGGAAGATGAACTCGCCTTCGCCCCACAGGCCGGCGTCGGCGCCGGACAACTCCAGCACGCGCTCGGGCATCACCGAGAAACCGACACCGCCCACCACGAGGAGGGCGGCGGTCGAGGCGCGGATGGCGCGGATGAAGGCCGTGAATTCGGGCAGGAAGGAATGGCAGTCGGGATAGCCGCAGTCGTCGGTGTTGCGCAGGGTGACTCCCACGAGGTGATAAGAGGCCGCG
>CAYOTD010000253.1:0-7311 GCA_964406685.1 uncultured Solibacteraceae bacterium
CAGGGGCGGCGATCAGCAGAGCCGCATTGGACACGCTCTCGCGAAACACGCCCGCGCTGATGGTGCTGCTCCCCAGCACCTTCCGGTAGCTCACCTCGAAGTTCTCGGCGCGCTGAACCCGCACGCGCCCGTCCTCAAGGGAGACCCGCGGCAAAGCCGCCAGGCCGGTCAGATCCCGCTGCAAATCCGCATCGCGCGCCTCGCTGGCCGGCTGAGCCGCCGGGGGCACGCCCGAGCTATAGCCGAACTCGATCTCGCCCGCCGGCTCCACCTGGTAGGTCACGCGGGCGTACGGGCTCAGATAGTTCAGCCGGTCGAGGAACGAAACCGACTCCATCGTCGCCCCGTATTCTATGCCGATCTCCTCGCCCAACTCGATCCGGTCCTGCACCGTGAGGGAAAGCGTGCGCAGCGGCGGCGCGGTCTGCTGCCCTCCCAGGAACGCCATGCCGGCGCGCATGGGCAGAAAAACCTGCCGCATGGTGAGTTGCACTTCCGGAGCCATGCCGCCCGGTTCGGTCCGGCTGAAACGGGTTGAGAAGCCCGCGCTCGGCGTCCCCGAGGTCGCCGCGTAGCCCACATTGCCGCTGAACTGGACCCGATGCGCGCCAAACAGCGAAGTCGCCAGCGCGAAGGCCGTCCCGAGATCCGCAGCCCGCCCGAAGTCGGCGCCGCCGCCGGCATCGCCCGCCGACAGGCGCAGCAGGCCCCGCGTGTCCGAGAAGAGACTGGCACTCACGCCGCGGCGAGCCGCCGGATCGCTGTAGTCGATGCCCGGAAGGTAGCGTAGAACCGGCCGCGTGGACAGCGACCCCCGCAACACCCATTTCCAGTCGTCCGACATGATGGCGCCCTGGCCGGGAGCGATGTAGACCAGCTCGACCGAGCTCAGGATGCTGGCCAGGTTGATGGAGAGGAAGCTGCGCATCCCGGGCTGCACCAGGATGTTCTGCTTGACCGCCGGCAGGAAACTGGAGAGCGTGACGCGGATCGAATACAGGTCGGGCGTCAGCGAATCAAAGCCGAAAGCGCCTTTCTCGTTGGTCAGCGACTTCTGGACCAGCTTCTCGTACCGGTTGAACAGCAGGACGCTTGCGCCCATCTGCGCTACCCCGGTCGAGTCGCTGACAAACCCGATGATGCTGCCGGTGAGCCGGGGAGGGGTGGCCGCATGCAGGGGAGCCGCAGAGTACAACAGCACGGCTGCCACCGCGCCGGCGACGCTGTCTTTCCAATGCCGCATGTCCCGCAATACGCGGCGCAGCTAGCGGAGTGCCGTCTGCACCGCCCCTTCCGTCACCGTGAAGGTAGCCGACTGGTTCAACACCTGGTTGGTGTTCCGGTCCGTTATCTTCACTTTCAGCGTATACGTGCCCGGGTTCATCGTCTTCAGTGGAAGAAGCTTCTCGACCGTGACCTGCTGGGCCGAGGCCCCTTCCACCTGCGCAACGTCTTCGGTGAATTCGAAGATCCTCTCGTTGGACCCGTTCTTGATCACTTCGTACTCGATGGCGCCGTTGGGCTTCTGCGTCTTCTCGTCCGGTGAGAAATTATACACCTGGAAGTAGATGCCCATCTTCTCGTCGGCGCGGAACGACTCCGATAGCCGGGGGCGGACTTTGGTGGTCCCGATAACGAACTGCCCCGTTCCGATGCTCCGCGTCGGCACGGGCTCGATCAGATCCGCCAGAATGATGCTGCTCGTGCCGAGCTTGCTCTCATCGTAATGCGGAACGTGGAGGGCCATCTCGTAGTTGTTCATGTTGCCGCCCACAACGTCCTTGACGACGACGTTCAGCCGGTACGTTCCCGGCGCCAGCGGAATCGATTTCTGATAGATCGAAGCGCCCTTGCTGGCCTGTGCCAGCAACTCCGCCGGGCTCTCCACGGTAACCACGTCCTCAAACACGTTCGATACCCGGCGAGACATCGTTGTGATGCGCCCGTAAATGTTGACGATCGCCTTGGCGATACCCTCCTTCTGCTGGAACTGGAGGTCCTTCTTGTCAAACTGGAGCGTGACGTTGGTCAGGATGGTGGAGTTGGTCATGCGGATGAAGTCGGCGCGCGCCTTCATCGGCAGCAGATTGAACTTGATGGTGGAGGTGACCATCGCCTCCAGGTCCTTGAACTTCACCGCCGGCGGTTTCTGGAGCTTGGCGAACTGCTCCAGCCGCTCGAACTGGTTCATGCGCATCGGCAGCGGGCTGTCGCCGGTTCCCAGGCGCGTGCCGTCGGTGCGGCTGAAGCGGTCGGACTTGTCCGAAAGCCCCATCTGCTCCGATAGGGTCAGGCCAGCGTTGGGAACGTAGAGCAGGGCATCTTTTTCCGACGGGTCCATGGTCATGCGATACTCGCCCGTCATGGTCGGGTCGACGAACTCGATGATGATGTCCGTCCCGATGCCCTCGATCCAGCGGTAGCGCCACTTCTCGAACGGATAGGTGGACGTCGTTCCGCCGCCCTCCTCGTATGGCCGCTCATAAGAGCCGCCCGAGGGGTGGGACTCGACCTCGTCCGCCGGTCCGAAGGTGATGTAGATGCGCCCGCGGTCGGTCTTCCATCCCGGGATGCCCGAGGCGAAGCGCTCATTCGTGTACGCGATGCGGCGATAGTGCTCTTCCTTGTACTCGTTCTCGGCGCTGTCGGGGGTCGGGTCGCGGCGCAGCCAGAACTGCTCGATGAACTGCTCCTTTTCCTCGTCCGTGTTCAGGCGCTTCCACGCCTGGCGTTCCTCGTCGGTGATGATGTAGGTGACGTCTTCGTTCAACCACTTCCGGTAGGGCCCTTCCAGCTCTTTGCGCAGCCTCTCCTCGCGCCTGCGCCTTTCCCGTTCGCTCATCGGTTTGGCTACGGTTTCCCGCGGCGTGGAGGAGTCGGATTTCTTCTTGGCGGCGGCAAAACCGGAATCCGCGGTCCAGACAAGCAGGATCGGGCAGAGTAGACAAAAAGACTTAGCGGTCATGGCGATCACCATTACCAGTGCGAAATTAGGGCTATCTCAATTCTAGGTCTGCCCCGGAGGGGCGTCAAGTTAACAAACCCGGCCGACGGCCCCTGTCATGCCTGTAAACCGTTTCCCTGGTGTGCCTGCGGTTCGGGCGCCGGTCGTGCCCCCCGGTGTTCCGCTATAATCCAAGTCTCCCCGCATCCACGATGCGAACCGAGACTACCCCCAGTTCCTGGCGGTGGTGGCTTGCCGCCGCCGCGGCGTATTGCGTGATCGTGTTCGTCCTGTGCCCAGGGAACCGGCTGGTCGGGTTTCCCGTTCATCATGATGACTTTACGACGCTGGGTGCCGACCCGGGGCTGTTCTGGCGGTGGCCGCGACCTGTCTTTTTTGCCCTTAGCGTTGGACTGGGAGCGGGGGGCATCACCGTTCTCTACGCCAGTCTGCACCTGTTCGTGATCGCCTACGCGGCGCTCTCGCTTCTGTTGCTGGTGAAGTTGCTCGACGCCCCTCGCGTGCCGCTGCTCTACGCGGTCCCGCTGGCGGCCGCGGCCCTGAGTCTTGAGAACATGATCGAGTACTCGAAGTACGCCGGGATGCTCACCAACCTGTCATCGGGGAACTTCGCCGTGGCGGCTATGTGCCTGATGATGTTCGCTCGAGGGGAGGACGGCCACCCGCGATGGTGGAGCCTGCCGGCGGTCTGGGTCCTGGCCGGACTGAGCTTCTTCTCCAAAGAGGACTTCGCCGTTGCCACGGCCCTGCTGGCGCTCTACCTGGCCTGGAAAGACATCCGGCTGGCGGGCCCCCGCGCCTCGTGGGGAGTCGCCATGGTGGCCGGGATTCTTCTGCTGGGCGCAGCCGTGGTGGCCTACAACCACGCCTTTGGAAGCGTCTATACGCAGTCCGCCGAAGGGCCCTACAAGTCCTCCTTCAACCCGGTCAGCATGTGCCGCACCGCAGCCTTCTACTTTCTCTCGACTCGGGTCACGATCCTGGCGGGGTGCCTGCAAGCGCTGACGTTGATCGGGAACCTCGTGGCTGGATCGCCTGTCCGATGGTCCCGGCTCCTGCTGTATCACGCGCTTGTGGCAGCGCTTATCCTCCCCTACACCTGTCTCCCACGGCATACCGCAGGCTATTACGCTCTGAACTGGGTGGTATGGCAGATCGGCGGCGCACTGCTCGTGCTGTGGAAGATGGGGGATCGCCGGCTGTGGCGGGCGGCCTTTGTGGTGATTCCGCTCGCTTGCCTCTACCTCAGCCAACCGGCGCGGCGCGGCATCGTGGATTGGTACCTGCGGGCGGCGGAGGTGAACCGCAACATCATGAATACATTGGGCGCTCACGCTGAGCAATTGCGACCGTACCGTCAGGTCGTGGTCGAGGGCGCCCCCCCCTCGGGCCCATGGTTTGGAAACGCGGGCCGCTACCTGACGCGTTGCGGCCTGGACCACCAATGGATCGTTCGGGCTCCGAAAGAGAGCGAGTACTACCGCCAGGTCGTCAAGTTTCTAGACAGGTTCGAGTTCGGATCCATCCGCACGGTCGCCGCCGAAGAAGAGCCGATGCCGGCTGCACCCCTTGTGCGCCTGAACGCGGACGGCACCGGCGTGGTCGAGTTTCCCGATGTCTCTCCCGCCGATCCGGGAACCGCGCAGCCGCCAGGCGGCCGGCGGTGAGGATCTACACGGCGGTCAACCGGCAGAACTTCTCGTAGGCCGCGTCCCAGCCTTCCCGTGAGCGCGGTTCGACCACTGTAACCTCGAAGCTGCGCCGCACGACCTCGCGCGCCTCTTTGAGGCCCGACAGCACGCCCGCGCCCATGGCCTGCACCAGGATGTTGCCCGCCGCGGTCGCTTCCGAGGGCCCGGCCACGACCGTGCAGCCCGTGGCATCCGCCACAAGCTGGTTGAGAAGCTGATTCTTCGAGCCGCCGCCGACGATGTGGATCACCTTGATCTTGCGGCCAGCCAGTGCTTCCAAGCTTTCCAGCACCTGCCGGTAGCGCAGGGCCAGGCTCTCCAGGATCGCGCGGCACATCTCGCCCGGCTGGCCGGGCGCTTTCTGGCCGGTCTTCTCGCAGTAGGCCGCCACGCGTCCGGGCATCCCTCCGGGCTCCAGGAACCCGTCGGGCTGGATCACCGCTGTGAAGGGCCTGGCTGCGGCGGCCATCTCGGCCAGTTCGGCGTAACTGTATTCCTTGCCCTCCGCGGCCCACGCCCGGCGGCATTCCTGTAGCAGCCACAGCCCGGCAATGTTCTTGAGCAACCGGATCTTGCCCTCGGCGCCGATCTCGTTGGTCAGCGTCAGCTCGAACACCTTGTCATTGATGATCGGCTCATCCAGCTCCAGCCCCATCAGCGACCATGTTCCCGAGCTGATGTAGCACCAATCGCCGCCCGCCGCCGGCACCGCGGCCACCGCCGCGGCCGTGTCGTGGCACGCGGTGGCGTAAACCGGAACCGCGCCCACGCCGGTCGCCTCCGCCACTTCCGGCAACACGGGACCGAGGAGGGTGCCCGGCTGCACGATTTCGGGCAGGATCGCCACCGGCAACCCCAGCTTCTCCAGCAGTTCCGTCGCCCAGCGCTTCTTGGCCGGGTTGTAGCACTGCGAGGTGGAGACGATGGTCAGCTCCGCGCGGGCCACCCCCGTCAGCCAGTAGTTGAACAGGTCCGGCATGAACAGCAACCGGCTGGCCGCGGCCAGGTTGGGCGAGCCGGCCAGTTTCGCCGCCAGCAACTGGAACACGGAGTTGAACTGCATGAACTGAAGGCCGGTGTGGGCGAAGATCTCAGCCTGGGGAACGACGGAGTAGGCGCGCTCCATGATGCCGTTGTTGCGCGCATCGCGGTAGTGGCGCGGGTTGTCGATCAGCGCGCCGTCGGAACCGAGCAGGCCGAAGTCGACCCCCCAGGTGTCCACGCCGATACCGGAAAGCGCGAGTTTGCGCTCGCGCCCGGCCACGCGCAGCCCTTCCAGGATCTCGTGAAACAGCCGGAATGTGTCCCAATAGAGGCCGGTGGGAATGCGCACCGGCGTATTCGGAAAACGATGCAACTCCTCGAGCGTGAGTTTACCCTCGGCGAGTGTGCCGAGGATGGCGCGGCCGCTTTCCGCGCCCAGGTCGATTGCCAGGTAGTGGTTCATGAGGCGACCTCGATGATGACTTTGCCGACGCCGTCGGCGTATTCAACCAGCGTTTCGAAGGCTTCCGCGGTCCGCTCCAGCGGAAAGCGGTGGGTAATCAGCGCATCCGGGATACGGCGCGCCTGAACCAGGGCCAGGGCCAGGTCGGTATTGAGGCGCGACCGGCGCACGGTCTTGATCGGCACTTCCTTGTTCATGGCGGTGTGCAGATCGATGTTGAGTTCCACCTCAGTCGGCAGCCCCACCAGCACGAACGTGCCGCCGCGGCGGGCGATCCGGATCCCCCAGTTGATCGTCTCGGTCATGGCGGCGGCGTCGAGCACCACGTCGACGCCCCGGCCACCGGTCAGATCCATGATCTTGTCGCAGACCGGTTCGGTCGCGGTGTGGATTCCTACGTCGCCGCCCATCTGCAAGCCCAGCGCCACGCGGTGCGCCACCTTGTCGGCCACGAAGATCTTCGAAGCGCCGGACATTCTGGCCACCGCCGCGCACAACATGCCGATCGGCCCCGAGCCGAGCACCGCCACCGTGTCGCCCACGCGCATCCCGGTCAATTCCATGGTGTGCAGGATGATGCTCAGCGGCTCGGCCACGGTGGCCACAGCGTCGTTCAACCCGGCAGGCAGGGCGATGGCGTTATGCGCCGGCATGACGCCGAATTCGCGGAACAATCCCTTCGTGGGCGACGAGCCGAGAAAGCGGCACTCAGGACACAGATGCGGGTTGCCGCCCACGCAATGCTCGCAATGGCCGCAGGGTATGGCCGGTTCCACGAAGACGCGCTCCCCGACGCGCGAAGCGGGTACTCCGGCGCCCACGGCCACGATCTCGGCCACCGGCTCATGGCCCAGAATCTGTGGGAAGACACACACGTTGGAGCCGATGCGGCCGTCGAGATACCAGTGCAAGTCGCTGCCGCAGATTCCCACCGAGCGGACCTTCAAGAGCACTTCACCCGGGCCCGGATCAGGCGGCAGGGGCAGTTCGACAACCTCAAACCGGCGGGGCGAGACAAGATGTACGGCTTTCATGGCGTCAGATGGAGTAGTATAGCGCCCGGTGCCGCCCGGACGCCGGTCAGGTGTTCGGCCGGTAGTCGTGCGGCGGTTGTGTTTGCGGCCGCGGTTCGACGCGAGCGGTCTTCAGGAACGTTTCGATGCGCGCCACGACCTTGGGATTCGCCGCGGCGATATTGCGGGACTCAC
>CAYOTD010000254.1:0-7291 GCA_964406685.1 uncultured Solibacteraceae bacterium
TGGGAGATGACCACCTGGGCGATGCCCGCCTGCACGATGGCGCGGGCGCAGTCCATGCAGGGCATGATCTCGACGTAGAGCGTGCAGGTCTCGGTGGCGGTGCCGGCGCGCGCGGCGTTGTAGATGGCGTTGCGCTCGGCGTGCTCCATCCACAGGTACTTGGTGGGGCGCTCGAGCCGCTCCGGGACGTCGTCGCGGATGCCGCGGGGCAGGGAATTGTACCCGGTCGAGCGGATCTCGTGTGCCGGCCCCACGATCACGCAGCCGATCTGCGTGTTCGGGTCCTTGCTGCGCAAGGCGACCACGCGGCAGATCTCCAGGTAATACTCGTCCCAGTTGGGGACCTTGCGAACCAGATCGCTCACTCGACGCTCCTTCGGCTCTACTTCTTCACTACCGGGGGATCGCCCTTCCGCCGCAGCGTGGGCACTTTGCGCTTCTGCTCGGCTTCCTTCTTCTCTTCGGCGCGCTTCTCCTCCAGCACCTCGGGCCGCATGGTGGCCTCGCGGTCCTTGCGCTGCTTGGCGTCGCGCTCGGCGACGGAGTGAGAGCGTTCCTTCATGTCCTGCTCGGCCATCTCGATGCTGTCCTGGGTGGTCTCGATGGCCTGGGTGAGGGCGAACTCGTAGCGCGCCAGGTCCGTGGGCCGGGAGGCCTCGATCTTCCTCAGGACTTCGATCATCTCTCTTTCCGCCTTGGCCACGGCGCTCATACCCTCGCCGATTTCGAGCCTGCGCAGCAGGGCGTCGTCGGCCACGATGTCGATGGCCTCGATGATCTTGGTGTACTCGTCGAGCGTCTCGTGGATCATGGCCGACCGGCCGGCCTTCTCCTTGGCGACAAGCTGGCGGATCAACTCCACCCGCTGCCGGGCGAAACTCGCGTAGAGGTTCAGCCGCGCGTTGGGCTCCTGCACCAGGCGCACCTGGTCGATCTCGTCGGCGGTGAGGAAGTCGCGGCGTTCGGCGGCGGCTGGCGCCGCCAGCAACGCCAATGTCCACAGCGCCGGGGCAAGCCGCGTCATTTGGCCGCCTTTCTGGTCCACTCGCCGATCCAGTCCACGAAGCTCTGGTACCACAGGACCGTGTTCTGCGGCTTCTGGATCCAGTGCCCTTCGTCGGGGAACAGGAGCAGCTTCGAGGGCACCTTCTGCATCTGGAGGCCGGTGAATAGTTGCAGCCCCTGCCCCAAGGGCACGCGGTAATCCAGCTCGCCGTGAATGACCAGCGTGGGCGTCTTGAAGTCCTTGACGAAGAAGCTGGGCGACCAGCGGTTGTAGACATCCGGGTTGTCCCACGGCATCCCGCGAAACTCCCACGCCGGGAACCACAGCTCTTCGGTCTCGCCCGCCATGCTGCGCAGGTCGAAGACGCCGGCGTGGGAGACCAGCGCGCGGAAGCGGTTGCTGTGGCCCAGGATCCAGTTCACCATGTAGCCGCCATAGGAGCCGCCCCCCGCCGCGAGGCGGTCGCCGTCGACATACTCCAGTCCGGCGGCGTGATCCACCACCGCCATGATGTCGTCGTAGACTTTGCCGCCCCAGTCGGCGTTGATCTCGTCGGTGAAACGCTGTCCGTAACCGGTGGAGCCGCGCGGATTGGGCATCACCACCACGAAGCCGGCAGCGGCGAACACCTGCGGGTTCCAGCGCCAGTTAAAGCTCTCCCGCCAGGCGCTCTGCGGACCTCCGTGGATCAGAAACAGCGCCGGGTACTTCTTGCCTTGCTGGAAGCCGTGCGGCTTCAGCAGCAGGCTGTGGACGCGCGTATGCTCGGCGCCTTCGACCCAGAACTCTTCAAACCCGGGCAGATCCAGCCGGTCCAGATCCGCCGTGTTCAGGTGGGTGAGCGGCACGGCCGCGCCTCCGCCGGAGGAGACGCGGTAGAGCTCCACCGGGCGGGCGCCGGTCTGTTCGGAGTAGACCATGATCTTTCCGTCGGGCGTGAACTCGACGTCATCCACCGTACTGGCGCCCGAAATGATCACCCGCGCGCCGCCTCCGCCGGCCGACATCATCTGCACGGCGGTGCGCCCGCGGTCCTCCGTGGTGAAAAAGATGCGGCCGGAGTCGGGCGACCAGGTGATCGAGCCGACCGAGCGATCCAGTCCCTCGGTGAGGGTGTTGTTCCGTCCCCCGGCGCGCTCCATCACCACCAGCCGCCACCGGTCGCTCTCATACCCGGCGCGGAACTGCGCGCGGTAGGCGATGTGCTTGCCGTCGGGGGAATAGACCGGACCGGTGTCGGCGCCCGGGTTGGCCGTGATCTTGGTGGCCTCGCCTCCGCCGATGGGAACCACGTACAGCTCCGAGTTGGTGCTCATGGCGGGCTCGGCGTCGGGATTCATGACGTAGCAGAGTTCCTGGCCGTCGGGGGAGACCGCGTAGTCGTCGCCGCCGCCGAGGGTGAACGGCGGCACGTCGAACTTGCCGGGGGTCAGGTCCCTAGGTGTTCCTCCCTCCGCCGGCACGGCAAACAGGTGGCGCCGCCGTGCGCCCTGCCATTCGTTCCAATGGCGGTAGAGCAGCCCGGTGTAGATGCGCGCCTTCAGCTTGCTGTTCTTCTCCGCTTCGAGCTTCGCCTTGTTGCAGGCCTCGTCGGCGCAGTCCGGGTAGACTTCGCTCGAGAACACCAGGTTCTTGCCGTCGCCCGCGAACAGCACGCCCGAGGCGCCGTTGGCCAGTGTGGTGACCTGTTTCGCGTTGGCGCCGTCGGCGTCCATCAGCCAGACCTGAGGCGTTCCGCCGCGCGATGAGATGAAGGCGATCCGCCTGGAATCGGGCGACCAGCGAGGCCGTTCATTGTTCCCCTCGCGCGTAATCTGGCGCGGCTCGCCGCCATCGACCGGGACCAGCCAGATCTGCCGCGGCTTGACGTTCTGCTCGACGTCGACGGTGGTCACCGTGAAGGCGATCAACTTGCCGTCGGGCGAGATCCGGGGCTCGGAGATCCGCTTGAGCTTCAGCATCGCGTGGACGTCGAACGGCGTCTTCTGCGCTCCCAGACAGAGAAAGGATACCGCCAGCGCCAACAGGTACCGAGGCATAGATCGATTGTATCGCCGCGGCCTTGGCTCGCGGCGGATGTGGCGAAGGCTGCAACCAGATCCGGGTACCGGTGTGACTGTCGTCGTGTTAGCGGCTCAGAGAATGTTGAGACCCGAGACTACACCGGACCTTGGGCGCAGGTTTTCGGACCGAGGGATGCGTCATGATGTGGGAATTCCGGCTTTGTAGTGGAAGACCGGCCGGCCTTGAGTGGGAAAATGAACGCCTATGCAGGACCGACAACTGTACGCCGAGATTTTGGGAATCCAGGCACCCTGGTTCGTGGCTCGAGTGGAGCTGAAGTTGAGCGATGGGGAGGTCCACGTTCATTTGGGCCACCACGAGGTTGAGCACTGGGCTTGCTTACAGTGCGGGGAAGCGTGTCGGCAGTACGGCCACCAACCAGAGCGGCAGTGGCGGCATTTGGATACGTGCCAGTATCAGATCATTGTGCACGCCAAGCCACCGTGGGCGGAGTCCGATCAGCATGGAGTAAAGGACGCTTGCCGGACTTCACCGCTTTGCGGATCGTGGATCGGAGTCGTGTCGCCAGCCCAATCCACGAACATCTTCTCGCCGGGCTTGTGCTCCTCGCGCAGCACCAGGTCCAGCTTCGAGCGCCAGCGTCGCCACAGGTAGCAGAAGCGCGAGTAGTGGTAACCGGCCGGATTGGCTTGGGGGTGCTCCTCCCAGAGCAACTTCAAGGTCACGTGCTTGTGCTCGCGGAATTGTCCGTTGATGTAGGCGAAGTCGGGCTGCGGACGCGGCGTGTCCCGGGCGGGCAACTTCGTCCCGGGCGACAGAGCCGCGGCAAGGCGGGCTTCGTCCCAGTCTTCCGGAAGCGGCCAGGTAATGCCGGCGGCTTCGGCTCGCTTCCGATACTTGTGGACGCTGCTGACTCCGATGGCGCAGCTTCGGCCGATCTCGTGGCACTTCAGCTTGAGATCATATCGGAGGCGCAGAACCTCCCGTAGTTTTCGCATGGACAGTCTTCTGGCCGGCACTCAGATCCTCTCTTGGAGGGCTCATTGCGCCGAGGTTATGTCCAGCGCCGCTGCGCCTGTGGAGAACATTCCTGGCCATCGCGAACAGGATTCCAGGGTCCGGCGAAAACCGTTCGCCTTCCCGCCGGAATTGCCGTTCCCGTTCAACCCGGAAGGATTTTCGCGTTCATCCAGGAATCCCCTTCGCCTTGGAGCGGAATCCGCAGCGGACGAGGGAGTGATCGACCTGGGAAGCCAGCAGGTGATTCAACATGTCCATGGCGGTGGTGAACAGCACGCGGTGATTGGGCTGGCAGGCACGCCAGCCGACGATCTTGGCGAGCATGGTTTTGCCGACGCCGGGATTGCCGACAAACACCAGGTTGGCGCCGGTGCGGAGGAAGTCCAGATCGAGCAGCTTGAAGATGCGCGCCTTGACTTGCTGTCGCGTCTTGTGGTGGGAGAAGTTGAAGGCGTTGATGGATGGCGGTGATTGCAGGCGGGACATCTTGACGTGGCCTTCGATGGAGCGTTGACGGCACGCTTCCAGTTCCAGATCCACCAGCCGTTCGAGCGTGGCGGCAACGCTGCGGTTATTGGCAGCCGCTTCAGTCGTGGTTGGATCCAGAGGACGGCTCATCGCCGTCAATCGAAGCTGATCCGGTTTCTGGGACAGGGAGTTCATCGGAGTCGTTCCTTTCGGGCAACAGGAAGGCATTGTAGGCGGCCCGCGAAACCGGATCGGTGGCCAGTCGATTGAGCTCGGGATCGCGTAGCCGCAGCGGCGGCGGCAGGCGGCGCGGCGACAGTTGCTGGCGCAGGAGATTGGCGACGTAGTCGGCGCCGAAAGCGCGCGCATCGTGAGCTTTGCGGAGCGCTTGGGCCAAGGCGCCAGCAGCGCGCATAACTCACAATCTGGCGGTGCTGGTGATACAGCGTGACGGTGTGGCTGTCGGCCTTCAGGGTGAGCTGCTCGCCGACCAGGGCCGGCGGGGCGCGATAGCGGTTGCCGTCGAAGTAGACGCGCATGTCCGGTTGCACGAGCACGGTCGCGGTGTCGGGATAGTCGGGCAGCAGCGCCGGCAGCGGCCGCAGCGCCTGCGGCTGGAACCGTTCCGAAGGCCGCTGTTGTGTCTCCCGATGCTGGCGCTGATTGGCCACTTCGTGCAGCCACTGCCGGGCCTGGCGGTTGACGTCGTCCAGATCGGTGAAGGTGCGCAGCGGCCAGAAGTATTGCCGGACGTCGCCGATGCCGCCGCGCTCCACTTTTCCTCTCTCCTAGCCCGCCGCCGGATTGCAGGCGCGCGGGACGCAGCCGAACTCGCGCGCGAAAGCAAAGAAACGCGGCGGGAAGCGAACCAGCCGGCCGTCATGTTCGGCGACGGCGGTGGCCAGGTTGTCGTACCAGATCTCGCGGCTGACCCCCGCGAAGGCGTAGAGCGTGCGCTTGTCGCCGGCGTAGTCCAGCGCGCCGAAGTCTCCCCAGCCGACTTCGAAACGCTGGCCGGGGATCGGCTCCAGGCGCACGAAGGCGCGCGGGTGCGGCTTGGGCCGGACCTGGCGCGCATACTCGCGCAGCATCGCGTGGCCGCCCTCGTAGCCGATAGTGCGAATCCGTTGCCCGAGGACCGAGGAGTTCACGGTGGGGTCCTGTGCCAGCAAGTGTCCGATGACGGCTTTCAACGGACCGAGCTTGCTGGCTTTGGTGCGCGAGACCGCCGGCTGGTCCGGCTGGTGCAGATACTTCTTGATGGTGCGCCAGCCCATCCGCAGATGGCGTTCGATCTTGCGGATTGGCCAGCGCTCGGCGTAGTAGAGCTGGTGCAGGGTCTGAATCTGTTCGTGGGTCAGCATCGGCGTCTGTTGGGAGTTTCAGGCACCGGCGCCGGCCACGCCAGAGGGATGCTGTTTGCAAGACGGAGCGCCGGCCGGCGGTTTGCGCCCAAAGCCGGTGAGGACAAACAGTTGGGCCAAAGCCAAGTTGTTGTTTGCAGGATCCACTGCACCGGGGCCGGGCAACCAAACCCCGGCGACGAGGGGTTTTGGCGGCGCGATACTGCTTCCAGTAGCCGGGGTGGTTGGCGCGCGATTTGCGGGCGCTCTCGCGGCAGACCTGCCGGTACTCCGGGTCGTCGGCCAGCTTGCGCTTACGGCTCTCAGCGCGGCGGCGCACCTGGCACGGCTTGGCCAAACAGACGGTCTGTTCAGGGTGGAATCGGGAGGGTTGGAACTGCTGCTGGCAAAAACGGCAGCGCCGCTGGTCCATCCCTCCAGGCTCCGCTGCTGACGGGAACTCCAGGGCGGGCTGACGTAGAAACTCGATGTAGAGTTCCTGGCGCGTCCTCGACGATGTTGGGGGGAGCCCCCCCAACCCCCCGCGGAGGGGGTGCCGCCCCCCCGCGCCCCCCCGGCCGCCGCCGACTACGTCGATCACGTCAGTCATGAGTGGATGTTGAAGTTCCTGGCGCATCGGGTAGCCGACAACCGAATACTGCGGCTGGTCCAGAAATGGCTGAAGGCCGGAGTTTCGGAAGACGGCGAATGGTCGGAGACAACGGTGGGTACGCCGCAAGGGGCAGTAGTTTCACCGCTGCTCGCCAACGTTTACCTGCACTATGTTTTCGACTTGTGGGCCGAGGTCTGGCGAAAGAAAATCGCGTGTGGCGACGTTATCATCGTCCGCTACGCCGATGATCTGGTCGCCGGGTTTCAGCACCGGGCAGATGCGGAGCGGTTCCTGAGAGATCTTCGGGAGCGGCTGGCAAGGTTCGGTTTGGAACTCCACCCGGAGAAGATGCGACTGATCGAATTCGGGCGCTTTGCGGCGTCCGATCGACGGAAGCGCGGAGAAGGGAAGCTGGAACCCTTCACGTTCCTCGGGTTCACCCACTATTGTGGCCGGAACTCGAGGGGCCACTTTGTGGTCTGGCGCCGGACGGCGGCGAAGCGACTGAGGGGGAAACCCCTCGCGGTTAAACAGGAGCTACGCCGGAGGATGCACGCGCCGATTGTGCTGGTCGGAGCGTGGCTGAAACGCGTGGTGGAGGGCTACTACCGATACCATGCGGTTCCGGGCAACTTGGCTGTACTTGGGCGTTTCCGAGAACGGATCTGCCGCTATTGGCGACGCGTCTTGCGTCGCCGCAGTCAGCGGAAGAAGCCCAATTGGGAACAACTGAGACCGATCTTCGACCGGTGGCTTCCTCGCCCACGAACTCTACATTCCCACCCCGACCTGCGTTTCGACGCTCGTATCCGAGAG
>CAYOTD010000255.1:0-1285 GCA_964406685.1 uncultured Solibacteraceae bacterium
CTTCTCCGCCATCCGCGCCATCGGCGAGGCCGGCCTGCTGGAGATCATGCGCACCTACCGCGACGGCGCCATCCTGCGCCCGCTGGAGCGCGGTCCCGCGGGTTCGGTGCGCGAGCTGGCGTTCCGCTACCTGGTCTACGGCGCCTACAGCGAGATCTTCGCCCGCGAGACCGGTTTCAACCGCGGCTTTGGCGGTTCGATGCACGCTTTCTTCGCGCCCTTCGGCATCTATCCGAACAACGCCATTGTGGGCGGGTCGGGCTCCATCTCGCCCGGCGCGGCGCTGTTCAAGCGCGTCAATCGCAGGCCGGGCATCGTCGTCTGCAATATCGGAGACGCCTCCTTCGCCTGCGGCCCGGTGTGGGAAGGCATCACTTTCGCCAGCATGGAGCAGTACCGCGCGCTGTGGGACAAGGCCCTCGGCGGCGGCCTGCCAATCCTGTTCCACTGCATGAACAACCATTACGGGATGGGCGGGCAGCCGGCCGGAGAGACCATGGGCTGCGGCGCCATCGCGCGCATCGGCGCGGGCGTCAATCCGGAACAGATGCACTCGGAACGCGTGAACGGCTACAACCCGCTGGCGGTGGCCGACGCCGTGCGCCGCAAGCGGCAGTTGCTCGCCGAAGGCCGCGGTCCGGCCCTGCTGGACACGATTACTTACCGGATCAGCGGGCACTCGCCTTCGGACGCTTCCAGTTACCGCTCCAAGGAAGAGATCGAGAAGTGGCTTCAGGCGGATTCGATCTTGGGCTTCCGCAAACGCTACACCGAGGGCGGGATCTTCCGCGAAGCGGAGTTGGACGCCGCGCGCGCCGAAGTCGAAACGGCCGTGTTCGAGATGTTTAAACTCGCCGTCGACCTGGAGGCTTCCCCGCGCCTGCCCATGGATTCCGAGGCGGTGGGGTCAGTCATGTTCTCCAACCGCAAGGTGGAGCGGTTCGACTCCCGCCCGCCCGAGTTGCTGGGCGATCTGGCCGCCAACCCCCGCGTGCAGCAGATCCGCGGCAAGATCCGCACGCCGCTCCATGAGGGCAAGCCGGTCCCCAAGATGAAGGCGTTCAACGTGCGCGACGCCATCTTCGAGGCGCTGCTGTACCGCTTCGCCATCGATCCCACCATGGTCGCCTTCGGCGAGGAAAACCGCGACTGGGGCGGCGCCTTCGCCGTCTATCGCGGGCTGACCGAAGCGCTGCCCTACCATCGCCTGTTCAACTCGCCCATTTCGGAGGCCGCGATCGTCGGCGCAGCGGTGGGCTATGCGCTGGAAGGCGGGCGCGCGGTG
>CAYOTD010000255.1:1295-6653 GCA_964406685.1 uncultured Solibacteraceae bacterium
GGCCGAGTTGATGTACGCCGATTTCATCGGCCGAGCCGGCGACGAGATCTTCAACCAGCTTTCCAAGTGGCAGTCCATGTCGGCCGGCGTGCTGTCGATGCCCGTGGTGCTGCGCATCTCGGTAGGCGCCAAGTACGGCGCGCAGCACTCGCAGGACTGGACCGCGATTCTCACTCACATTCCCGGCCTGAAGGTGGTCTACCCGGTTACCCCCTACGACGCCAAGGGCATGATGAACGCGGCGCTGGCCGGCGCCGACCCGGTGGTCTTCCTGGAGAGCCAGAAGGTCTACGATTTCGGCGAGATGTTCGTCGAGACCGGCGTGCCGGAAGGTTACTACGAGATCGATCTTTCACAACCCTCGGTGAAACGCGCGGGCGGCGATCTGACGATCGTGACCCTGGGGCCGGCCCTCTACACCGCCGTGAAGGCGGCCGACGAGCTGGCCGCGCGGTTCGGCCTGCGCGCCGAGATCATCGACCTGCGCTCCGCCAATCCGCTCGACTACACTCCGCTGGTGGAATCCGTCCGCAAGACGGGCAAGGCGCTGCTGGTGACCGACGCGGTCGAGCGCGGCTCGGTGATGCAGACCGTGGCGGCGAACCTGGCGCAGTTGGCCTTCGACGATCTGGACGCGCCCCCGGTGGTGGTGGGCTCGCGCAACTGGATCACGCCCGCCGCCGAGTTGGAAGCGATGTTCTTCCCGCAGCCGGCCTGGCTGATCGACGCCATCCACGAGCGCCTGCTGCCGCTGAAGGGCCACACGCCCACCACCAACCAGTCGCTCGGCGAGCTGAACCGCCGCTGCCGTCTGGGTATTTGACGCTGGGCCGCGCCGCGACGAAGCGCGGCGGGAGGGTGAAAGCCATGCTTACCCGACGATCCGTCCTGGGATCGCCCGCGTTGCTGGCGGCGCGGGAGCGGCAGCCGCGGTCTCGCACCTACCGGTTGACGCGGGATATCCCCATCGAAGACGGCTACGACGTGGCGGTGGCGGGCGGCGGACCGGCCGGCGCCGCCGCCGCCATCTGCGCCGCGCGGCTGGGCGCCAAGGTCCTGCTGCTTGAATCCACCGGCTGCCTGGGCGGCATGGCCACCTCGGGCATGATGATGTCGTTCTGCCCGGTGGGCGACGGCGAGCGATGCCTGGCCGGCGGGCTGATGCTCGAACTCATCGAGACGCTCTACACCCGCGGCTTTCTCAGACCCGGCATCGGGCCGGACACCTGGCGCAAGCGGTTTGGAGCGTGGACGCCGTTCAACGCCGAGGGGTTGAAACTGCTGCTCGACGAACTCGCCGTGGCCGCGGGCGTCGAGGTCCGCTTCTTCACTAACCTGATCGACGCCGACGCGGAGGCGCGCTCGGGCCGGGTGCGCGGCATCGTGGCCCACAACATCGAGGGCTACCACTACATCGGCGCCCGCACTTTCATCGACGGCACCGGCAACGGCGTGCTGGCCAAGCTGTGCGGCGCGGTGTGCCGCGAGGCGGGCCGCGACACCGCCGGCATCATGCCTCCCACGCTGATCTCACTCTGCTCCGGCCTGGACTGGAGCCGCATGGGAAACCAGCAGGAGGCGCTCCGGCGGGCCGAAGCCGACAAGTTCTTCCGCCGGCACGATCCGCACCTGCCCGGGATGCAGCAGATCGGACGGCGCATCGGACTGCTCAACGCCGGCCACATCTTCAACCTCGACGCCTTGCGCGAGAAGAGCATGACGGACGGCATGATGGCGGGGCGCCGGCTGGCGCAGGAGTTCATCGCTTTCTACCGAAAGTATGTGCCGGGTTGCGAAGAGATAGAGCAGGTTACTACAGCGCCGCTGATGGGGCTGCGCGAATCCCGGCGCGTGCTGGGCGAATACGAATTGAACCTGGCCGACTACAACGCCCGGCGGCACTTCCCCGACCAGATCGGCGTCTACAACTACCCCATCGACATCCACGTCTACAGCACCACCGCGGAGGAATACGCGCGCTACCACAAGGCCTTCCACCAGACCGGCCGGATGAAGCCGGGCGAGTCCGTGGGACTGCCTTACGGGATGATCGTCCCCAAGGGCTGGAAGAACCTGTGGGTGGCGGGCCGTTGCGCGTCGATGGACGTCGATGTCCACGGCGCGTTTCGCGTGCAGCCGGCCGCGGTTATGATGGGACAGGCGGCCGGGACCGCGGCGGTTCAGTCCTGCCGTACCGGACAGACCGCGGACGCCATCGACACCGAGGCGCTGGTCGGCACGCTGCGCGCGGCCGGAGCCTACCTGCCGCAGAAGAGCACAACCAGACGCATGACGACCGCGGCCTGAAGGAGCCAGGAACGTGATATTGAGACGCAGTATGCTGCTGGGCGCGGTCTGGCCGGCGGCGCAGCCGGATTTCTCCCGCTACGAAACACCGCACAAGTACGGCAAGCTGGTGCTGGCCGCGGACCCCGCACCGGACGCCTTCGACCACCGGTCGGTGGATTGCCCTTTCGTCTTCCGGTCGAAGGGTGAGTTCTACATGCTCTACGTGGGATTCGACGGCACCGGATATCAGACCGGCCTGGCTGTGTCGCGCGACCTGGTGAGCTGGCGGAAGCTGGGCTGCATTGTGCCCCGCGACCCGGCATCGCCCGTGGCGCGCCACAGCGTCGCGGTGAACTGGATTCTGCGTGATCCGTCCTTCGACTCGCCGGGCGAGTTGAAGAGGGTTCGCGGACGCTACCTGGGCGTCTACCAGGTGTATCCGGGCGCCGGTTACGAAGCGGGACCGGGCCGGATCGGCTTGTGCTGGAGCGATGATTTCCGCCGCTGGGAGCTCGGCGAGATCTGCCTGCGGCCCGAGGACGGCGCGGACTGGGAGCGGGGTGGGCTCTACAAACCGTGTCTCATCGAAGTTAGCGGCACTTACTATCTCTTCTACAACGCCAAGACGCGGAACCTGCCGAAATCCGGGGGCGGCGGCTGGCGCGAGCAGACCGGCGTGGCGACCTCCACGGATCTGAAGACGTGGAAGCGCTACGCGGGCAATCCAATTCTCCGCAACGGGGGGCCGGGAAGCCCGGATGAGCGCTTCGCCAGCGACCCCTGCGTGGTGCTGGACGGCAAGCGCTGGCTGCTGTTCTATTTCGGACTCGACAAGAAGGGCAAGGCGCGCGACCTGCTGGCCACCGGCGATGACCCGTTCCACATGACCAAGGCCGATCGCATCCTGATCGACGTCGGCCCGCCGGGCACGGTCGATTCCACGTACGCGCACAAGCCCTCCGTGGTGATGCATCGCGGCATCCTCTATCATTTCTATTGCGCCGTTTCCGGCCGGCATCCGAACGAAGTGCGCGGCATTTCGGTGGCGCGCTCGCGGCCCTGGGACTGAGGACAAAATGAACTGGTGCTTTCTACTCCTGACCATGAGCGCGGCGGCGCAGGGGACGACGGAACCGTTGCGCCCCGAGGACTGGCACGCCCGCTGGATCGCGCGGCAGCCGGACGGCGCTTCCTCCACCGACCCCGTCATGCCCATCTTCCGCCGCTCGTTCCGGCTGGAGAAACCCGTGCGCCGGGCGATGCTCTACATCAGCGGGCTGGGCGAGTATGAGGCGCACCTGAATGGCGCCAAGATCGGCGATGCCGTCGTGGCGCCGGGCTGGACCAACTACCGCAAGACGGTTTTTTATAACACCTTCGATGTCACGGCCATGTTGCTCTCCGGAGAGAACGCCATCGGCGTCTGGCTGGGCAACGGCATGTACAACGTCGTGAAGACGCCCGGCAGATACACCAAGTTCACCGGATCGTTCGGGCAGCCGAAAATGATTGCCCTGCTGCGCGTCACCTATCGAGACGGTTCCACGTTCGAGCTTGGCAGCGACCGGACGTGGCGGACCAAGGCGGGGCCGATCACCTACTCTTCCACCTACGGCGGCGAGGAGTTCGACGCGCGGCTCGACCCGCAGGGCTGGGCCCGCGCGGGTTTCAAGGAAGACGGTTGGGATTCCGCACTCGAAGTTGCGGGACCGGGCGGCGCGCTCACCGCGCAAATCAGTCCGGACATCAAGGTGATGGCCGTGTACAAACCGGTCAAGGTGAGCGAGCCCAAACCCGGCGTGCTGGTCTACGACCTCGGGCAGAACTTCTCCGGCTGGCCCCGGATCACGGTGCGCGGCCCGGCCGGCGCCACGCTGCGGATCTTCTGCGGCGAGTTGCTCGGCAAGGATGGGCTGCCCTCGCAGGGAAGCTCCGGAGGGAACGAGCGGAACGGATACCACTGGTACACCTACACGCTGAAGGGCGGTCAGACGGAGACCTGGCGGCCCCGCTTCAGCTACTGGGGTTTCCGCTACGTGCAGGTGGATGGCGCCGCGACCAAGCAGGCGCCGGGCGGCGGCAAACCGGAAGTGATCTCCCTCGAAGGCCAGTTCACTCATTCCTCGGCGCCGGTGGTGGGCGAATTCTCGTGTTCCAAGCCGCTGTTCAACCAGATCCACAAGCTGATCAACGCCGCCATCCGCAGCAACATGCAGAGCGTGCTGACGGATTGCCCGCACCGCGAGAAACTGGGGTGGCTGGAACAAGCGCACCTGCTGGGCCCGGCGATTCTGTTCAACTACGACGCCGCGGGGCTGTATGGAAAGATCGCCGGCGACATCCGCGACTCGCAAACCCCGGACGGCCTGGTGCCCGACATCGCGCCCGAGTATGTCGTCTTCCAGCGCGGCTTTCGCGATTCCCCCGAATGGGGCAGCGCGGCGGTGTTGAATCCCTGGATCGTCTACCGGTACACCGGCGATCCCCGCCGGCTGCGGGAGCACTACGACGTCATGGCGCGCTACGTCGACTATCTGTCGGGCAAGGCCAACGGCCACATCCTCTCGCACGGCCTGGGCGACTGGTACGATATCGGGCCGAAGCCGCCCGGAGTGTCGCAGCTTACTTCGCTCGGCCTGACGGCAACCGCCATCTACTACGCGGACCTGGTGGCGCTGCGGGACGCGGCGGCGCTGCTGGACAAGCCCGGGGACGCGAAGCGCTACGGCGCCCTGGCGGAACAGGTGCGCGCGGCCTTCAACGCGAAGCTGTTCAACCCCTCGACCGGCGTGTACGACCGTGGCAGCCAGACCGCCCAGGCGATGCCGCTGGTGGTGGGCCTGGTGGATGCTAAGGACCGCAAGCGGGTGCTCGACAAACTGGTGGAGGTGATCCGCGGCAACGGCAACCGCGTCACCGCCGGCGACATCGGATTTCACTACGTCGTGCGGGCCTTGACCGATGGCGGCCGCTCCGATGTGCTGTACGACATGCTGGCGCGCGCGGACGGGCCGAGCTACGCCTATCAGTTGAAGCAGGGCGCGACCACGCTCACCGAGGCCTGGGACG
>CAYOTD010000255.1:6663-7263 GCA_964406685.1 uncultured Solibacteraceae bacterium
CTCGTCCCAGAATCACTTCATGCTGGGCCACGCCGAGGAGTGGTTCTACCGCGGCCTGGCGGGGGTGGACGTGGATTTCACCCGTGCGCCGGGGGAGCGCCTTCGCATCCGGCCCAACGTGGTGGGCGACATCACGTCGGCACGAGCGACGTACCGGTCGGTTGTGGGAGAGATCGTCTCCGACTGGCGGATCGAGAACGGCATGCTTCACCTGCGAGTCGTCATTCCTCCGAAGGTCGCGGCCACGGTGTACGTGCCGGCGGCGGCGCCGGAGGAGGAACCCGCCGTCCACCGGGTGGAATCCGGCGTCCACCGGTTCCGCGCCAAAGCTCCGCAACCACGCTGATCGCAGCTTGACACCGCCGCCCCGGCGGCGTACAAGAACTGGGAACCCGCGGTTTCGCCTGTTCACATACTGAATGGGCGCGGCGCGGCGGAGGTGCGCATGGTGCGAAAAGGCCTGCTGATTGGCGCTGTGGCGGCGTTGCTGCTGGCGCAACCCGGAGCGAAAGACGAACTGGAACGCGGTTTCCGGGAGCCGCCCATCGACGCCCGGCCGCACGTGTACTGGCTGTGGCTCAACGGATACGTGGACCCGGA
>CAYOTD010000256.1:0-7253 GCA_964406685.1 uncultured Solibacteraceae bacterium
CGCGGCGGGCGCTGCTCGCCGGCGCTGCCGAACACCCGCGAAAGCATGCGCCATAGCGCCCTCGCCGCAGCTCGCCGCAGAGGGTGCCCGATTTGCTCACGCAGGCCGCGTTCCCACCCGCTCTCTTGCGGCATGCATCAATCATACGCCTCCGCCTCCAGTCTGCTCTGATACCATGGCCGGGTTGTGAGTTAGAGAGGACCCGGTTCAAAGAACGATATGTCGATTTCCAGACGGCAGTGCATGGGACTCCTGGCGGCGGGGCCGATGACAGGGGCCGGCGATCCGGCTCTCACCCTCAGCAATGCTGCTATTTCGCTCTCTGTCTGGCTGGGTGCGGATCGCCTCGCCCGGCGCCAGGTCCACAACCGGCTGGCCGGCGAAACCGCGGATCTGCCGGCCGAGGACTTCGCTCTGGAACTGGAGCCGGGCGGTGTCCTGCGCTCGAGCGAGTGCCGGTGCCGCGTGGGGAAGGCCGGCCGCGAAAGCGTCGAACTCGAGTACTCGGGCGGCGACGGCGTGGAAGCCGCCGTCACTTACTCGCTGGTTCCCGGCAAGGCTTACTTGCGCAAGCAGATCCGGCTGCGCCGCGAGCGCGGCTCGGCAGTGGTGCGGCTGTTGCGCGCGGAACTGGAAGACTGGCGCGGCGTGCGGCGCCAATGGCGGTCCATGCGGGCCGACAAGGTGCGCTATGGCAGCCATCCGATTTACTGCGACACCTGGTGGGCGGGCGTGGAATTCGTGGCCGCGTTCAACAGTTACGACGAGGAGGGTTTCGTACTTGCCAGCCGGCCTGGAGCGGCGCCGCTTGGCTCCGCCTGGCTCCCGTTGCACTCCACCGTCATCGGCGCCACCCGGCCCCACGGCGCCCGGGAGGGGTTCCTGGCCTACATAGAGGACATCCGCCGCAGGCCGGCTCGCATGGTCACCTGCTACAACTCCTGGTGGACGCTCCCCAAGCTGGTCAAGCAGGCCGACAACCTCACGCTCATTCGGGAGCTGAAGGCCGGACTGTTCGACCGCCACGGCGTCTTCTTCGACTTCATCACCACCGACATGGGATGGAGCGATCCGAAGAGCATCTGGCAGATTCATCGCGGCGTGCTGCCGCGCGGGTTCGACGATATCCGCTCCATCGTGGAATCGGCCGGCGGCCGGTTGGGATTGTGGATGTCGCCCAGCGAGATCTACACGCCGGTCTGCGACTACGACTGGGCGGAGAAGAGCGGCTACGCCGTGGTGCGCCAGAATCCCCGCCAGCCGGGAATCTCGTTGGCCGACCCGCGCTACCGCCGGGAGGCCAAGGAGGCTCTCCAGAAGCTCATCCGCGAGGACGGCATCAAACAGATTAAGTACGACGGCTTCATCGCCGAAGAAGCGAAGCCGCATCACGATCTGCGCCCCGGAGCGGATTCGGTGGAGCCGCTGGCGGCGCATTCGCTCGAACTGCTGCAAGCCTCCCTCGAAGCCGATCCCGAGCTGGTGACCGAACCCACTTACCTGAACTCCCACTCCAACTACATCAGCCCCTGGATGATCCGGCACTGCGACAGCGTGTGGGCCAACGCGGGCGGCGATTACCCGCCCGGCCTCACTCCCGCGCCGCACTACCGCGAAGCGCACACCAGCGCGCGCGAGTACTTCATCTTCCGCTCGCTCGATGAAGTGTGGCTGCCGCAAAACGCCGTGCAGCACTTCGATATCGTTCACGTGGACGAACGCGAAGGCTTTGCCAACCACGCCGCCATGGCCTTTGCCCGCGGCCGGTTCTTCGTCCCGGCCTACATCAATCCGCGCCATCTGGCGGAGGACGACTGGCGGGTGCTGGCCGGCCTGATCCGCTGGGCCAAAGCCAACCAGGAACTGCTGCGTCACACCGTGGAGATGCCCAGCCGCGTGGAACTGGGCGAGCCCTATGGTTACGCGCACTGGCAGGGCGCGCGCGGCTTCATCGCCGTGCGCAATCCTTCCAACGAGAACCGGGAGTACCTGCTGGAGATGTGCCGCGCCCGCGCTCCGAAAGGGCTGCGTGAGGGGGTGTGCTACTCCATCTTCCCCGTCCGGCGCGGGATCGCCGAGGGGCTCGATGCCGCCTCCACGGTGCGGATCGCTCTGGCTCCGTGGGAGCTGCTCTACCTGGAGATCGTGACGCGCGCCGCCCTGCGCGAACCGGTGGCGTTGGGCGCCCGCTGGTTCCGCGAGGCTGACGGCTCGATGACGCTGGCCGCCGGCGCGGGTGTCGAGAAGGTGCTCGTGTTGGAGCCGGGCGGAGCCGTCCATCGGGTTGCCGCCACCGCTCCCGGCCGCGAACCCGCGCGGGGCGAATTGGAGAGCTATGGCTTGCGGCGGCTGGAGGAGGCCCGGTGGCTCGCCGCCTTCGACCCGCGTCCGGCGGTGGACCTGTTCCGCTATCCCATCGATCCGAACTCCGACGCCATGCGCGCCCTGCGCGAGGAAGACCGCAAGACGGCCAGGCAGCGCAAGACGCCGTCGGTCGAGTACGAGGCCGCCTGCCGCGTCGAGGTTCCCGCCGGCGCCGCCCGCGCGCAGGTGCTGCTGCTGGTGCAGTTCCCCGGCCGCACCCTGCGGGAGAGCACCTGCGCGGCGCGGTTGGACGGCCGCGAGATCGCGCTCGAACAGAGGCATTCTGGCGGGCACGCCGGCTACTTCGTGGCTTCTCCCCAGAACGCCTGGAAGGATGTGGCGGCTCTGGAAAGCCAGTGGTGCTGGTACATCTGCGAGGTGCCTCAGGGCGCGCACCGGCTGGAATTCCGCGGCGCCGCCGGTCACGCGAATCCGCGCCTGGGTCTGTGGTTGTGGGTGGAGCGCGAGTTGCGGCCATCGCCCGCCGGTCCTGGCCTGCGCTGCCCGGAGGCGGCCCTGCCGCAGGTGCGCGACCGGTGGGAGCGCGAAGGGATTTGCCTTAAGCCACCGGCCGGCTGACGAGTTGCGTACGGTCTATCATGGTCGTCGATGGCTCGTCGGATCAGTAAGTCGAAACCGGACGGCAACCTGCCGCCGCTCCTGCCCGGGCTGGGAGTGCCGGTGGGCTTTCGCCCGGAATTCCTGGACTTCCAAAGAGGCATCCACGTCGGGAACCTGGAGGAGCACGAACGCATCACGCGGATTCTGAAGCTGGCCCTGGAGTCGCGCTACCGGCAGCCTTTCGTGACCGAGCGCTGGGGACGCGGCGTGTACTGGCAGTGGATCGGTTTCCTGCCGCGCGCCAACCGCGAGGCAATGCCGGTCTCCTCCGGCGTCAGCTTCGGCTGCTCGAAGTTCTTCCTCACCGTCGACACGGGCGAGAAACTCTTCAAGTCCGGGCTACAGGTCGAGCGCGGTTACGGGAAGGCTCCGCCCGACTTTAGCCAGTGCGAGCTTCGGCCGGATTGGGATTGGAACCGCCTGCTGAAGGCGCTCAAGCCCGGCGGCCCGCTTGAGGGGGAGCTGGAGCGCCTGGTCTTGCGCGAAGGCTTCCAGGTGTTCGCCGGCGCGTGGGTGGAAGAGCCTTCCTATGTCTCGCGATCCAATTACTCCGGCGCGCGCGCCTTGCAGCGTCTCCTCCGCGCCGCTCCGGCGAAAGGCTGGGCGGGGTTCCAGCTCTTCTACGCCATGAAGGAGAGCGAGGTGCGGAGCGCCACGGGCCTCGACCTGGTCGAGTCGATGCTGGCGGTCTTTCGCGAGGTGACGCCCGCGATGAACCTCTGCATGCTGATCGAGCTGGCCGAGCAGGGCGACTGAAGCGGCACTCACGGCTGCAATTCGTAAAGGCCGGTCTGGCGCGGCGGCACGGTGATTTCGCCGCCGGTTGTCTCCACTCCGTCGCGCAACTCGCGCAGGCCGCGGAAGAGCCACGCCTTGGATTCCACGGTCAGCCGCGCGGGCTGGGCCGCGCCGTTCACCACGTACAACAGCTTGCGATCCCCGAACTTCGCGGCGCGCGCTTCCACGCGGCCGCCGGCGGCGGAGCGCACCCGCACAGGCCGTTCGAGGCCGGCGTCGGCAAACAGCGCATCCAGCAACCGCGTGTAACCGGAGGGCTCCAGGGCCGTGGCGGAGTAGTAGACGGCGCCGTTGCCCAGCGGGATGCGCCAGAGCATCGGGTTGTTGTCCGGTCCCCGGAACAGGACTTGTCCGCCGGTGGTGGTGGCTTTCTGGCTTGGTCCGCGGGTGCGCAGTTCGCCCACGGCGGCGGCCATGCCGCCGGGCTCCGGGCGGAGAATGGCCGGCTTGGTCTCGAGGAATCGCACGCGTTCTTCAAAGGTCTGGTAGTAGGTGCGCTCGGTTCCCTCGACGCCGGCCTTCGCCGCGCGAGTCTCCTCAACCCGGATTCCGAGCCGTTCCAGGTAGGCGGCCGGCCGGTTGTACTCGTCGGCCCGCAGCGAGTCGGGCACGAGAAGAACACGCCCGCCGTGGGAAGCGAAATCCCAGATCTTTGCCACCACTGCGGCGGGCAGGTTGGCCACGGCCGGGATCAGCAGGATCTTGAGTCTCTGCAACCTGTCTTTGAGCACCTGCCGCTCGGTCACGAACGTCACACCGGCGTCCAGCGTGCGGCTGGCTTCGTACGTCACGCGCAACTCGTCGAGATACGGCGTCGTGCGCCAGGTGAGCATCTCGGGGGGCAGTTGCAGCGTGGCCGTGCGCGAGTAGAGGATAGCAGCCTGCGCGGGGGCGCCGGAGAAAGCGGCGATCTCATTGTTCAGCCGGCGCGCGTCGAGGGACGCGCGCAGCAGTTCGCCGACATCGGCCAGGGGATATCGCCAGCCGTGCGCCAGCGAGTTGCGGTTGTTGCCGTGGAACTCATTGCCCGGCTGCGAAGGCCAGTGCCAGAGCTGGATCACGGATTTGCCGTGCAGCAGGTGGGGCAGCAGGTCGTAGACCGAGCCCAGGCTCATCTCCGGATCGGCCAGAGGCTTGCGCGATTCGGCGAGGGCCAGTTGCAGATCCAGCCCCAGGGTGGAGGCGCCGCCCTCGTGGATGACGAGATCGTCCACTTCGTTGACGATGCGCTCCTCGTCGATTCCGGCAGTGCCGGCGGAGCCGGAGAGCATACTGGAACTGCCTCCGGCGGCCAGCGGCACGGACGGATCGATCTTGCGGACGAGGTCGCGGACCCAGAGCAGATGGTTCGTGAACCGATCCTGATTGAAGCGCGCCCAGTCGTACCACAGGCCGCGGTTAACGCCCGGCAGCGGCCGCGCGCCCTTCACCGGCGGAGCGGATACAACCTTGAAGTCCGTGTAGGAGGTTCCCCACTTGCGGTTGGCCTCGGCCACGCTGCCGTGCTCGGCCGCCAGCCAGCCGCGGAAGGCTCGCTGGCTGCGGTCGCAATAGCAGATGTACATCAGCTCGTAGGCCAGGATGTCGTAAAGCAACTCGGGGTTGGAATGAAACCGGGGGGTGTTCAGGCGGATGTAAGCCTCGATCACCTCGCGGATGCGCGGGCTCTCCAGGCAGATGACGGTGTTCTCGGGCTTGCTGGTGCCCATCGAGTCGAGGTCGCGAACCAGGTGGCCGCACCAGCCGTCCCAGCCGACGCGGTGGGTGTCGGGGTCGGCCTGGAACGCGGCGTAGACGGGGGATTGCTCGATGGTCCAGCGCGAGCCGCCGCCCACCGAGTAGCTCTCGATGTGCTGCCGGGGCGTGGCGAAGAAGCGCTCCAGCAGGCGGCTGGGCGAGTGCAGCGAGATCACCATCATCGGCTCGCCGCGCTCGTCGCGGAAGAAGCCGTCGCGGATCGGGCGGCCCTTGAGCGGCGGAAAGGGCCGGACGAGAGGCTCGCCCACCTGGGTGTCGTCGATGGCGGGCAGACGCTGGCGTCCCTCCATCGTCGCTTGCAGGCCGGCGCGCGCCTCGCGGCAGCTCCGTGCGACGTAGTCGAACATCTCGCGCTTGCCCGGATCGTTGTTGAACCATGCCAGAAGCGGACGAACCTGAAGACCCAGGTCGGCCGTCACCAGGTGGCGCTCGGCGTAGATCGTATCGATGCCCTGGGTCTGCGCGGCGCGGATCGTCTCCCCGAGAAGGGCGGCCTCGCGCCGCGCCCGCACGCGCAGGCGCGCTACTTCCGCCGATTCCGGAACGTCGTCCGGCAGGGCAACCTGGCGAACCTGGAAAAAGCGGTCCGTCAGAATCGTGACGGCGTCCTGCGGCTGCGTCAGGGACGCGCTTTCGCGCGGCTCTTCGCCCTCGACCAGACGGAAGTTGTCGAAATGCAGCGAGCAGGGACCGGGGACACGGCTGAGCGAGACGACGACGCGGCGGATCCGGTCGAGCGCGATCCGGCGCCGGTAGGAGGCAGCCTGAAGACCGGCCACTTCCAGCTCAACGTGATTCCAGCCCGGCAGAATCAGGATCTGCTCGTCGGCTTCGTAGTAGTCGCGGCGCGCGCCGCTGGCTACGCCGGCTTCGTCGTAGATGCGCAAGGTGGCAGTCAGGTTGTCCTGGCGCGCGCTGTGGATGTCGAATCGCAGACGGTCGAAGCCTCGCCAGTCGGGAAGGGGCTTCATCGCCGCGAACTCGGCGCTTCGTCCGGCGAAATTCACGCGCGCGGAGGCGCGGCCGTGCGCGGCGTGCTCGTTCACCAACTGGAAGTCGCCCTTCCAGGAGCCGGCGGAGGCGGGGTCTTCGAAGTCATCCAAGACCAGCACGCGACCGGTCGCGGCGCACAAACGAGAGATCGCAGGACTCTATTCCACACGGATCGCTCCCAGGTCATACCATCCATCCGCCTGCCGGCCCTCGATGGCGAGGGGCACCGCCGGAAGCCCGGTTCGAGGATCGAGCAACGCCACGCGGAAGCGGTACTCTCCTGCCTTGAGATTATCGGGCACGTAGAACGTGGAGTCGTAGACGGCATCTCCCGGCAGCCACTTTCTCACGTCCGCGGAAGTGCGGATCACGGCTCCGGCGCTTGCGGCGTGCAACTGCACGGCAAGGATGAATTCGGCATAGGGCGGCGCGACCCCGGCATTCAACCACCACATGTGGATCGGCGCCATCTGGCCCGCGCGCACCGCGCGCGGATATTCGAGCTTGCGCAGGATCAAACGGTAGCCGACCTTCTTCTCGAACTCTTCGAACGCCTTCTTCCACTCGGGCGGGATAAGGGTCGACTTGATGTTGATGGTGGAGGCGTGCCAGCGCAGCGCCTGGTCGAAGATGTACTGCAACTGCCGGTCGGTGTAGCCGCGCTTCTTCCAGGAGGCGGGCGTGCCGCAGGTTTCCAGCGATACCGGGCTGCGCTGCCA
>CAYOTD010000257.1:0-7247 GCA_964406685.1 uncultured Solibacteraceae bacterium
ATGACCACGCCGTTCTCTTTGATGAGCTTGCGCATCCGCTTGGCCTGGTCGATGCTGGTGCACCAGGCCTTCTCGACGTAGATGTCCTTTTTGGCCCGGGCGGCCTCCATCACCATGGGGTAGTGCCAGAATTCGGGTGTGGCGATGACCACGGCGTCGACGTCGGGGCTCAGGGTTGCTTTCTCCCACTCCTTGGTGAGAGTCACGCGGGTGTTGACGGAGAACTCCTTGGCGCGCTTCAAGTGCCCGTCGTAAAGGTCGCAGATCACGCGCACCTCGACTCCGGGGACGCGCTGGAATTCCTGCATCAGGTAGAAGCCGCGCGTGCCCACGCCGATGACGGCCACGCCCAGCCTGTCATTCGCGCTTCGGGCCGAAAACGCCGCGGGCGCGGCGGCCAGGGCCGTGCCGGCGGTTCGCAGAAACTCCCTCCGCGCCAGATCATCGCTCATCGGATCGGTCTCCTTCCGGATACAGTCTACCGGTCTACCGCGGCAATCCGCTCGACGCGGTCGCGGATGGCGTTCAGCCACAGGCGGCGGATCATGCCGCTGCCGGGATAGATCAGCCGCCAGTAGCGCGCCATGATCCGGCGCGAGGCGTTGTCCGTCGCCAGCACTCGCGTCTCCGTCGTGACGCGCGACCAGCCGGGTTTGTTCTCCTCCACTACCAGGTTGAAGGCGATCTTGACTGACCGGGGAGCGTTGAAGGCGGCGAAATCGGCCGCGCTGCGCATGCGCGGCCCGGGCCCGGAGGACCAGGGGCGGCCCGCCATGCACATTACGATCTCGCGGCCGTCGGCGGCCAACGGGAAGAACGCCGACCCTGGAGCGGACATCACGTCCAGCATCGGCTTGTTTCCCCCCGCCACCCGGCCGCGGAAGTGACCGCCGGCCGCGGCGCGGATGCGCATCAGCGTGTCCACGACGCCGATATCGTCGAACGTCACCTTCCGGAGCGCCGCCAGCGTAGTATCGGGTGAGGCATGAACCGCGACCTCGTGCCGCTCGTAGAATTCGTACTCGGGAAGGACCTCGTCCAGCCGGCAAACGCGCTGCGCAACGCGCTGCCTCTGCGCGGGCCATTCCAGCCCGGCTACCACGAGCGCGAGGCCGGCCGCCACCACTACGGCCGCCACCTTCCGCGTCCCGATGAGCAGAAAGCGCAGTGGCCAGGCCAGCGACACGAGTCCCGCCATCATCAGGGTGATTCCGGTGTAGACCAGGACGCTGGTGAACTCGATCGGCGCGAAGTAGTCGAACAGGCACAACAAGGCGGCGGCCAGGGCGCAGATCAGCAGGACAGAGAAAGCCTTTCGTCGGGTTATCTGGTCCATACATCCGGTTAACGCCGCCGGTGCTCTTCTTGTTCCCGCGAAATCCCGGCGGCGTCAGTCGAATGTCGTCGGCCACTCCGGGTGGCGGCGGTGTTCGAACAGGAGCGCGATCTCGGCGGGAGTAATGCGGGTCAGCGACAACGGCGGCAACCGGTCCTCGCCGAAGAAGCCGACTGCCGCGATCTCATGATCCGTCGTGGCTTCTCCCCCTACGAGATCGCAAAGGAAGAACAGCTTGTAGATGTGGAAGGGATGGGGAGGGTGGCCGTGCCGGTCGCGATCATAGACCATGACGAGTTTCCGCGCCACAACGTCGTAACCCGACTCCTCCTTGACTTCGCGCACGGCCGCGACGCTGGGCGGGTCGCCCACATCGGCCCAACCGCCGGGCAGCGTCCAGCCGCCATCCTCGCGCTCCTTGACCAGCAGGATGCCCTCGTCGCAAAACACCGCCGCGCGCACGTCGACCTTGGGCGTGGCGTAGCCCGACTGCGCGGAGAACACTCCGGCGATGGCCTCTATCGGAACGTCCGCCGCGCCCGCGGCCATCAGCTCGGCTGCAACGCGCTGCACTTCGCGGTAACGCTCGCGGTCGTAATCGTCCTTGGTGAACGCAAGTCCGGTCTGCGCAATCGCCTGCAACCGGCGCGCCCAATCCAGCCATGAGGGATTCATGTCCTGACTTCCATGGTAATCTCGTCTTCAGCAACTCAGATCTTCTCCAGAGGGGACAAGATGACAAGACGTTGGCTGTTGGCGGCCGGTACGGCTCTCAGCGCGTGGGCGCAGCCCGCCCGGACGCACCTCAAAGTGGGCGACACGGCGCCTGATTTCAAGCTTCCTTCCACCGCCGGAAAGCCGATCGCGCTGAGCGAATTCCGCGGCAAGAAGACGGTTGTGCTGGCCTTCTTCCCGGCGGCGTTCACCGGTGGTTGAACGAAGGAAATCACCGGGTACCAGGCTGGTATCCAGAATTTCGAGAGCGCCGAAGCGCAGGTGTTGGGCATCAGCACGGACTTCACCCCAACGCTGAGCCATTGGGCCAAGGAGCTGAACCTCACCTACCCGCTTCTGAGCGACAAGAAGGGCGAGGTGTCGAAGCTCTACGGTGTGCTCAACGCGGAGGTGATGATCGCCAACCGCGCCACCTTCGTCATCGACACCGAGGGCCGCATCCAGCACATCATCGAGGGCGGCGAGGCGATCGATCCCAGCGGAGCCGTCACCGCCTGCACGCGCGTCAGGAAGAAATCGTAGTGATTCGCTGCGCGGGCTGGGGCGCGGCCGGACGGAATGCTTCCTTGGAACGGACGAGAACGCGCCCCTCGAAGGGAGCCTCCGCGACCACGCTCTCGAGCAGTTCCGGAGCGGCCACGGCCCGGATGTTCAGCACGACCTGATGCCGCGTGGCGGGTGAAGCGTCCAGCCGGCCGTCGACGAAGGGTTCCTGGCCGTTCTCCGAGATCCCGGCCTTGACCCACCCGGTGGCGGCCTGCACAAATACCTTGGCGTGCGCGATGGCGGCGCCGGCCTGGGTGAGGCGCTGGTCGATATGATCGAGCAGCGGGCCGGCGACCGAAGCTGGGGATAGGGGCCGGCGCGTGCGCAACTCCGCGCTCCAGTTCATCCAACCGAGACTCGCTTCCGCCTCGGCGTAAAGCTGGTAATCGATGGCCAATTCCTTCTGCCCCACAGGATCGCTGCACTGGAGCACTTCGGCCAGCCACTCGTCAATGCCCTCGCCGCTGACCGTGCTGATACGGCGCGCCCGCACGCCGCCCAGGTCCGGCACGTCGTCGTATACGTCGGCCTTGGTCAGGCAGACGATATCGGCTTCGGCCACCTGGCAGCGAAACAAGTAGCCCATGTGCGGGTCGTCCAACCGCGCGGCCCGCCGCGGATCCACCAGCACGGTCAGCGGCGCGATGCGGAAGCGCTCCGCGTAGAGGCGCTGGAGCGGGCGCATTACAGTGGCGACCAGGTCGGCGCAACTACCCACCGGTTCGGCGAACAGCACATCGGGCTGCGCCGGGGACTCCGTGAGGCGTTCGGCGGCGGCCAGAAAATCCGAGATGCGGCAACAGAAACAGCCGCCGGTGACCTCTTCTATGGCGAAGCCCTCCACGCGGGCGTACTCGGAATCCACCAGCTCGCCCCCCTGGTCGTTGGTGAGCACGGCAACGCGATGGCCCCGGGAACGCAGCCGCGCCGCCGCGGCCAGCATCAGAGTCGTCTTCCCGGCGCCGAGAAAGCCGCCGACCATCACAAGTATCGGTTGCATGCCTAAAGCGGAATGTAGCACGAAGCGCCGGGCCGCTATTTGGGTTCGGCGGCGGCGCACTCCGGAAGGTCTCTACCCTCGGGCAGTCCGGCGGCGGCCTCGCATGCGGCTTGGCGAACTTCGGGGTCCATCGCCGTAGTGTGCAGGCGCAGGCGCTCCCGGCGGCGTTCCGGCGTCCGCTCCCACTTCTGGATGCCGCCCGCCGCCGGATCGATGGCTCGAAGGCCATCGATCAGCGGCGCCTCTGTCATCTCGCAGATGCCGAGCCGCTCTGTCAGCCGGTCTCTTGCGGCTCCTTCCGGCGCCGCCTCCCGGGCAATCCGGAGGGCCTCGCAGCGGCCGGGGAAGTTGGTCTCGGTTTGCAGGCACGCGGAGATACGCCCGAATCGATCCGTCGAATTGCGGCAGAAGTTGTCCATCTGATTCGCGATAAACAGATCTCCCATTAGCCGAATCAGGTCGCTCGTATCGTAGCTGCCATATTCGGTCGGGACCCAATCGGGGTCCTCCTCCGGTGCGATAAGTTGACGAGCCCGGGGGGTATCGAACTCGGCGCGAAGCCGGCAGACCACAAACCGCGTCACGGGATCGTCCGCGAATTCACTGGTGGAACGCCAGATCGGAAGAATCTCCGGCACGAGACGTGAGTACAACACCAGATCGTGAGCCGGGTAATCGCCGACCGTGTGCAGGTACTCGCCTTCCTGCCGAAGAAAAACGACGTGTCGCGTTTCTGGAAAAGGGTTGAACAGCCGGCGGCCGCCGTGCTTGCCGGAGGCCCACAGCCAGGTGTAGAACTCCACTTCCTTGCCCGCCGTTCCACGGAGAGTGAGCAGGACCTTAGCCCGGATGCGCGCGAGATGGAGGGGGATCGTGTATACCACGGCGCCGCCGGTCTCCGCCGGTTTCCCTACGGTGCGCACGTCAGCGGTCATTGTTCTATCGATTACCTCGATGGCAAGAATCACCGGCGCGGATCGCATGGCCTGCGCCGCTTCGTCATCGTTCATGTGGACCACGGGCAGAGGAAGCGCGCCGGATGAGATCGAGTGGAGAAGCACTGCCAGAAGCAGAAGGCGTGCGAGGCGCATACGACAACACTGACACCGCCGCAGCCCGAAAAGTGCCCGCGCCTGCTCAGCGAAACTCCGGAAACGCCGCAACCAGCGGCTCTTCCTCGCGCCGGAGCCCGATGCGGACCCGGCGCCCCGCCTGCGCTCGCTCGTACTCGGCGCGCGCCTCGCGCAGGAACACCGGCCTGCCCAGGGGCGACCGCAGGTTCACCATCCAGACCGGGCGGGGAGCGACGGCGGCCACCAGGTCAGGCAGGTCGTAGTTGCCCAGGACGCCGGGAATCGCCATCTCCAGGATGCCCTGGTGCATCGGCGTGCGCACGATGGACGCGTAGGAAACCAGGCCCCCCTCGATCGCCACCGCGCCGATGCGCTTGTCGAGCACGGCCGCGTGGAGTAAGTCGGCCGAGAGCGTGCGGCCCTTGGCGAAACCGATGCACTCATCGCCATACAGCAGGCCGCGCTCGCGCAGCACGTCCACCCCGCGCAGGATGTCCTGAATGCGCAACCCCACAAGCGGCCTGCCGGTCATCATGGCCAGCCAGGCCAGCTTGTCGTTGCCGAACCATGCGTGCGAGTAAGGTTGGCCGTTCACCGTCTTCTCGCCGATCCCCGAGGGGCGCAGCGCCAGTACGGCATAGCCAAGCTGGGCCAGTTCGACGGCATCGCCCCTGGCATCGTCGAGGTACAGCACCGCTTTGCGGCGCGACTTCGCGGGTTGAGGCTCGATCAGCAGCGCCTCCAATCTCCACCCGGGCGCCGATGCGAAACTGAGCGGCGTCGCACGAACGCCGTCCTTCTCGGTTGGCGTTTCGGCGCGGACGTCGAGCGGTCCCGTCCAGCGCTCCCACCGCGTCAGCCGCTTGATGATCTCGGCCGTCACCGGACCGGCAGGCTTCATGGCGGAGAGCCGCGCGATGTTGAGCGTGCTTGGGGTCTCGCCGCCGAGCGAGGTCGCCACCTGCCCGGTCGGCGTGCAGAGCATGTCCTCTTCGTGCTCGGTCTGATAGGCCGGCTCGGGCAGGATCTCGCCGGATTCCCCCCGCAGCCAACGCCGCATCCACGCCGCGATAGCCTCGCGCTGCTTCTTTGTCGTGCCGTGCGGGCCGGCGTCATACGCGGTTCCGATGCGGTCGGCGGCGCCGAAAAGCCCCCAGATGCGCTGGCTCTCTTGGAAGGTCTTGCGCGAACCCGCAATGGGGAAGTAGTCCTCGGTAGTGGAGCAGATGAGATACGGCTTGGGCGCGAAGGCCTCGACCAGGTCGGCGTGATTCAAGCCCTTGGCGAACTGATCCGGGAACTGCTGTTCGGCGTCCTGCGGGCCGGTGCCCGGAAGCTGATCCTCCCAGTCGGTGATGTAGCAGGCGGGAGCCGCGGCCTGAAGACGGTCGTCGAGCGCCGCCAGATAAGCGGTAAGCGTGCCGCCTCCCGAGCAGCCCGATACGCCGATCTTCTTCGGGTCGACGTAAGGCAGCGATTGCAGCACGTCGATGGCCCGCATCCCGTCCCAGACCATGTAGCGGGCCATGCTCTCCCCGGCCAGCAGGCTCTGCACGCCCACCATGGTGTGTTCGGTGGTGGTAGCGCCGCCCACGCGGGAATCGCCCACCACCGGGTCGAAGAAGATGCGCCGCTCGCCCTGGCCCGTGGGATCGTAAGTCAGCACGACGAACCCCTGCTTGACCAGCCCCAGGGCCAAGGTTTGGTAGAAGGCTCTCGCTTTGGCGGCGACGCTGTGGCCGGTCGGTTGAAGCACGGCCGCAAAGGGCGGCGTGCCCGTGGCGGGCACGTAGAGATTTGCCGTGACGTAAAGCTTGGGTTGGCTCTCAAAGACAATCTTCTCGATGCGGTAGTCGCCGCGATCGATGGTCCCCACGCGGCGCAGGTTGAGCGGGGTGCGCTCGCCGGGCAGCCCTCCAATCATGGACAGCAGGGTTCGGCGCACCTCGGCGCGGCGCTGCTCGAACTGCTCGCGCGTCGCGATGGCGGCCACGCGCTGCTTGCGCTCGGCAAGCTGCTGAAGCGCCACCCCACGCAGGCGAAGATACAACTCCTCGCATCGGATGGGGCAGAGAGAGGCGGCCAGAAGCGCGAGGAACCACTTGGTGAGTGACATCCCGGCCATTATAGTGCGCCAACGGTCTCCGGCCGCCGCCTGCCGTGCTTCAATGAAAGAACCTATGCCCAGACAGAGGCTCGACCGCGGCGACCTGCGGCTGGTGGCGGCGGCCGTGGCGATCATCGTTGTCAGCGCCGTCTACGTCCGCTGGAACTACACCGCCGCCTTCCCCGAGGCGTCGCTCAACCTAAAGCTGTCGAAGGCCGAAATCACCACTCGCGCCCAGGAGTTCCTCCGCGCGCAGGGCCTGAAGACGGACGGCTTCCGCAACCTGACGCTGTTCGACCCGGACGACGACGCGCGCCTCTTCCTGGAGCGCGAAGTGGGCCTCGATGAAGCCAACCGCCTGATGGCGGAGCGCGTCCCGGTGTGGCGCTGGCGCGCGCGCTGGTTCCGCCCGCCGGAGAAAGAGGAGATGCGCGTCTGGCTGAGCCCCGA